>JAEYXI010000392.1 GCA_023428515.1 Pseudomonadota bacterium
CGTCGGGTCCCAGAACGATTCGCTCATCACCAGGATGATGTCGGGCCTGTCCTCGGGCATCGACACGCCGGTCGGGCCGGGGCGGATCTCGTCCAGCACGTCGTCCTCGTAACTCGGCGGGGCGAGGACCTTTGCCATCGGCATGTTGAGCGCGAAGGCGATGGCGAAGCCGTTCGACGCGTAATTCTCCTTCTGGTCCCACATGATCGGGATGATCTGCAGACGGTCGCGCGTCCACGAGAAGGTGGCGAAATCCATGATGGAGACGAAGAAGGCGAGCGCCGGCAGCACGACGGCGAGCCTCGCCATGCGCATCCGCCAGCGGATCGGCGGGAAGCGCCGGCGCCAATAGCGCCAGAGCGCGAAGAGCAGAAGCACGGCCACGGCGCCGCCGACGCCGATGGCGACCGCCGTCATCGGCCGTTCCTTGACCAGCAGCGGCGTCAGTTCGACGATCTGGCGCGAATAGAGGAAGTCGGTCGGGTAAAGCGGATCGCCGAGATAGAGCGACTTCTGGTGGCCGATTGCCGCAAGCAGAAGCGCGACGGGCGCGATGAACAATATGCCGTTGTGGCGGCGCCCGAAAAGGGCGTCGAAACCGACCAGAAGCAGGGTGAAGAGCACGATCGTCGTCCAGCCCGGTCGGAACGGCTGCTGGAAGAAATCGAGCGTCTGCTGCAGCGAACCGCGCGCGATGAGCTCGATCAAGAAGACGAGGACCGTCGAAAGCAGGATCGAAACGAAAAGCGAACCGGCGCATTCGAGCGACCTTCGCTCGCGCCAGCGCTTCCGCCGCCGGACGCTGGTTTCTCCCGCCTCCGGCGATATGACAGCACTCTGCTTTGCCAACTCAAAGTCCTCGATGCGTCCTAGAACTGTCATCCACCTGTCATGGTTCCTTCACAAAAAGCCAGTCCCTGTGTCGGAAATGAGAAGCCGGCGTCATTTTTTTTACGCTGTATTCCGCCCACATGGAGGATGAATGGGGGATGAACGGCGCGCGACTGCCCTTGACTTGGTCAAGCTGCTTGTTTCACAGGCAGTCGTCGCAACGAAACCGAGACCTTCAGAATGGCCATCGCATTTACCTTTCCGGGGCAGGGCAGCCAGGCCGTCGGCATGGGCAAGGATCTTGCCGAAGCGTTCCCCGAGGCCCGGAAAGTGTTCGACGAGGTCGACGAGGCGCTCGGTGAAAAGCTGTCGAAGCTGATCTGGGAAGGCCCTGAGGAGACGCTGACGCTGACAGCCAACGCCCAGCCGGCGCTGATGGCGGTCTCGATGGCGGCGATCCGCGCGCTGGAATCCAGAGGTTTTGCCCTGAAGAACAAGGTTTCCTACGTCGCGGGACATTCGCTAGGCGAATATTCCGCGCTCGCTGCGGCCGGCATGTTCTCGATCGGCGACGCGGCGAAGCTGCTGCGCATCCGCGGCAACGCCATGCAGGCCGCGGTTCCGGCCGGCGGCGGCGCCATGGCCGCGATCCTCGGGCTGGAGGAGCCGGACGTAGCCGCCGCCTGCGCCGACGCTGCTCAAGATTCGGTCTGCCAGATCGCCAATGACAATGGCGGCGGCCAGCTCGTGATTTCAGGTGAAAAGGCGGCCGTCGAGCGCGCCGCCAAACTCTGCACCGATAAGGGCGCCAAGCGCGCGCTGATGCTGCAGGTGTCCGCGCCGTTCCACTCCGCACTGATGGCGCCCGCCGCCGACGCGATGCGCGAAGCGCTGGCGACGGTCGCCAAGAACGCGCCGGCCGTGCCTGTCGTCTCGAACGTCGCCGTCGCACCGTTGAGCGACCCCGACGAGATCGCAAAACGGCTGGTCGAGCAGGTCACTGGCCGTGTGCGCTGGCGCGAAACCGTCGAATGGTTCGGCGCCAACGGCGTGACCGCGCTCTACGAAGTCGGCGCCGGCAAGGTGCTTTCCGGGCTGGCACGCCGCATCAACCGCGACATTTCCACGGCATCGGTCGGCACGCCCGCGGACGTCGAGGCAGCGCTGGCGGCCCTTGCCTGATCAGCTTGAGTTGCCGAACTCCAGAGCGTATATGAATACATGTATTCATGAGGCTCGATATGCCCACTTCCGTCAGACTGTCCGACGAAACCGAAAAGCGCCTGGACGCGCTTTCGGCAAAGACCGGTCGCAGCAAAGCCTTTTATCTGCGCGAGATGATCGAGCGCGGATTGGAGGATATGGAGGATTACTACCTCGCCGCGGAAGTGATGGAACGCATCAAGCGCGGCGAGGAAGAGGTGATATCGAGCGAGGAATTCTGGCGTGGCTTGGACGCTTGAATATTCTCGCACGGCCCGCAAGTTCATCGAAAAACTCGATTCTCAAACACAACGCCGCATCCACGCCCTGATGGAGGGCCGGATTGCTTTTCTCGACAATCCGCGCGATGCCGGCAAACCACTGAAAGGACCGCTCGCGACCTTTTGGGTGTATCGCGTCGGAGATTATCGCATCATCTGCGATATGCAGGACGACAGGCTCGTGATCCTGGTTGTGACCATCGGCCACCGTGGTGACGTTTACAGGTGACCTCAACTCAATAGGAAACAACAATGTTCGAACTGACCGGCCGCAAGGCACTCGTGACAGGCGCTTCGGGCGGCATCGGCGAAGCGATCGCCGAGGCGCTGCATGCACAGGGCGCGATCGTCGGCCTGCACGGCACGAAGGTGGAGAAGCTCGAGGCTCTCGCATCCAAGCTGGGCGACCGGGTAAAACTGTTTCCCGCCAACCTGTCGAATCGCGACGAGGTGAAGGCGCTGGGCCAGAAGGCCGAGGCCGATCTCGAAGGCGTCGACAACCTGGTCAACAATGCCGGCATCACCAAGGACGGCCTGTTCGTGCGCATGTCGGACGACGATTGGGACCAGGTGCTGGAGGTGAACCTCACCGCCGTTTTCCGCCTGACGCGCGAACTGACGCACCCGATGATGCGCCGCCGTTTCGGCCGCATCGTCAACATCACCTCCGTCGTCGGCGTCACCGGCAATCCCGGCCAGACCAATTATTGCGCCTCCAAGGCCGGCATAATCGGCTTTTCGAAGTCGCTGGCGCAGGAGATCGCCACTCGCTCGATCACAGTGAACTGCGTCGCGCCGGGCTTCATCGAATCGGCCATGACCGACAAGCTGAACGACAAGCAGAAAGAAGCGATCATGGGCGCGATTCCCACGAAGCGCATGGGAACCAGCGCCGAGGTCGCGTCGGCCGTGGCATACCTTGCTTCCAACGAGGCCGGTTACGTGACGGGGCAGACCATCCACGTCAACGGCGGCATGGCCATGATCTGAAAGCCGGGGTCCCCAAGCTCATCCACAGGCGGCTTTTCGCCTTGGACCTCGGGGATTTTTCGTGTAATGCGCCACCAACCCGGCGATTTCTGGGGAATAAGGCGCAGGTCGCCGAGTTCCCGGCGCGCCGATCTTTAGAGCTTGATTAGCGTCATTCCGGCGGCTAACCAAGGCAGACATCAATGAAGGCGAGGATGCCCAAATGAGTGACACCGCAGAGCGCGTCAAGAAGATCGTTGTCGAACATCTCGGCGTTGACGCCGAAAAGGTGACCGAGCAGGCGAGCTTCATCGATGACCTCGGCGCCGACAGCCTCGACACGGTCGAACTCGTCATGGCGTTCGAAGAGGAATTCGGGGTCGAGATCCCTGACGACGCCGCCGAGACGATCCTGACCGTCGGCGACGCCGTGAAGTACATCGACAAGGCTTCGGCCTGAGCATTCCTGCGTTTCCGGCAGTCCAGGGGCACCAGCTATGCGGCGTGTCGTCGTCACCGGCATGGGTCTCGTCTCGCCTTTCGGGGCGGGCGTCGATCACAGCTGGAAGGAACTGCTGAGCGGGCGAAGCGCCTGCACGCGCATCACTAGGTTCGATGTTTCGGACTACGCCGCGAAGATCGCTCATTCGGTCCCGCGCGGCGATGGCTCCAACGGCACGTTCAATCCCGAGAGCGTGCTGGAGCCGAAGGAACTCAGAAAGATCACCGACTTCATCGTCTACGGCATTGCGGCCGCCGACGAGGCTCTGAAGAGTTCCGGCTGGGAGCCTAAGACCGAGGAAGAGCGCTGCGCCACCGGCGTCCTGATGGGCTCCGGCATCGGCGGGCTTGACGGCATCGCCGAGAACGCGATCATCCTCAAGGAGCGCGGCCCGCGCCGCATCAGCCCATTCTTCGTCCCCGCCAACATCATCAACCTGATCTCCGGCCAGATCTCGATCCGCCACGGGCTGAAAGGCCCGAACCATGCGGTCGTCACCGCCTGCTCGACCGGCGCGCATGCGATCGGCGACGCCGCGCGGCTGATCATCTTCGGCGACGCGGACGTCATGGTGGCCGGCGGTTCTGAAGCGCCGATCACGCCGCTTGGCGTTGCCGGCTTCGCCGCCTGCCGCGCGCTGTCCACCGAGCGCAACGACGAGCCCGAGAAGGCTTCGCGCCCCTATGACCGCGACCGCGACGGTTTTGTCCTGGGCGAAGGCGCTGGCGCCGTCGTGCTTGAAGAGCTGGAGCACGCCAAGGCGCGCGGCGCGACGATCTATGCCGAAGTGGTCGGCTACGGCCTCACCGGCGACGCCTACCACATCACCGCCCCTTCGGAGGACGGCGACGGTGCTTTCCGCTGCATGACCGCGGCCTTGAAGCGCGCCAAGCTGACGCCGGCCGACATCGACTACATCAACGCGCATGGCACCTCGACGATGGCCGACACGATCGAGCTCGGCGCCGTCGAACGGCTTGCCGGCAACGCCGCGTCGAAGATCTCGATGTCGTCGACCAAGTCGTCGATCGGCCATCTGCTCGGCGGAGCCGGTGCGGTGGAGGCGGTTTTCTCGCTGCTCGCCATCCGCGACAACATCGCGCCGCCGACCATCAACCTCGATAATCCCGAGCGCGAGACGGCGATCGACCTCGTCCCCAACAAGCCGCGCCAGCGCCAGATCGACGTCGCGCTGTCCAACTCCTTCGGTTTCGGGGGGACCAACGCCTCCCTCGTGTTCCAGCGTTACAACGGCTGAGTTCGCTCAGCCGCCGCGATTTTTGCCATATTCGGACTTAGGCTGCGGCCTGCGCTCTCGGGGGAGAGTCGATCCGACAGACAGAATTGAGGCGACATGAGCATGAACCCGGCTGACAATGGCGAATTCGGCCGTCGAGGCCAGCCGATCGTCCCCAAGACTGCCAGCGAGGCTCTGCGCCCCGAAGCCGGCACCCCGCCGCCGAAGCGCTCCCGCGCCTCGCGCAGCCAGATCGTCGTTTTCATGAACTTCATCGTCACCGGCGCCATGCTGGCGATCATCTTGGTGGGCGTGGCGCTGTATGTCGGCAAGCGGGAGTTCGACGGCCCCGGCCCCTCGACGACGACGACCAATTTCATGGTGCGCCAGAACACCGGCGTTACCGAGATCGCCGACCAGCTCGAGCGCCGCGGCCTGATCAGCGATTCCAGGATCTTCCGCCTCGGCGTTCGCGCCTATGACAAGGGCGGTGTGCTGAAGGCCGGCGAGTACGAGATCAAGGCCGGTGCTTCGATGCGCGACATCATGGAGCTCCTGGAGAGCGGCAAGTCCGTGCTCGCGTCGCTCACCATCCCGGAAGGGCTGACGGTGGAGCAGGCTTTCCAGCGTATCGCCGAGCACGATGGGCTGACCGGCGACATGCCGGCCGAGATCCCGCCGGAAGGCAGCCTGATCGCTGACACGCAGCGCTTCACCCGTGGGGCCACGCGCCAGCAGATCATCGACAAGATGCTGGCCGACCAGAAGCGCCTCGTTGAAAGCATCTGGAACCGCCGCGTCTCCGGCCTGCCCATCGCCGACATCAACGAGTTCGTGACGCTCGCCTCGATCGTCGAGAAGGAGACCGGCAAGAGCGACGAGCGCTCGCGCGTCGCGGCCGTTTTCCTCAACCGGCTGGCCAAGGGCATGCGGCTGCAATCGGA
>JAEYXI010000401.1 GCA_023428515.1 Pseudomonadota bacterium
CTACCTCTTCCTCGGCCTTCTCCTTGGCAATGCCGTAGCGTTCCTGCACACGGCCGACGAGCTGGTCGCGCTTGCCCTCGATGACCGTCATGTCGTCATCGGTGAGCTTGCCCCACTGCTCCTTCACCTTGCCCTTGAGCTGTTTCCAGTTTCCTTCGACGCGGTTCCAATCCATCGTGTTCTCCTTTGATTTGATGCGAAAGCCCGCCGCTCGCGCAACGGGCTTCGTACGGGCAGGAGCCCGACATCACCTGAGAAGGTGACTGTGGAGGAAATGTCGTTCCGGCTTAAAAGTTCCGGCCAGCGCCAGCGCCGCGGGCACCCGGATATCAGTCGGCTCGGCTCAGCCGGATGACCCCGCCGTCCCTGGCGTCGGTGAGCAGCCAGATCGAACCGTCCGGCGCCACGTTGACGTCGCGGATGCGGCCGAACTCGCCCTCGAACATGCGTTCCTCGTCGAGAATCTTGCCGCTCTCGTCGCGGTCGAGCCGGGACACGAGTGCGAATTTCAGCGAGCCGACAATAAGGTCGCCTTTCCACTCGGGGAACATGTCGCCCTCGTAGACGGCGAGGCCTGAAGGGGCGATTGACGGATCCCAGTAGTGGAGCGGCTGCTCGTAGCCCGGCGCTTCCGTGCCGACGCCGATCTTCTTGCCGCCATAGGTGACGCCATAGCTGATGACAGGCCAGCCGTAGTTCTTGCCCGCTTCGGGATGGTTCACCTCGTCGCCGCCCTTGTCGCCGTGTTCGACGGTGAGGAGGCCGCCGAGCACCGGATCCCAGCTCGCGCCTTGCGCGTTGCGGTGACCCTTCGACCAGATTTCCGGCAGGTGCTTGGCGCCGTCAGGGGAAGGGTTGTCGGCCGGTATCGATCCGTCCGTATTGATGCGGATGATGGAGCCCGCATGGTCCTGCATGTCCTGTGCGCGATCCGGCCGTCCCCGGTCGCCGGTGGTGACGAAGAGCGTCCCGTCCTCGCCGAATACCAGCCGCGAGCCGAAATGGCGCGTCACATTGGTCTTCTTCGCCATCGAGAAGATCACCTCGACATTATCCAGCCGCGCCTCGCCGCCCTCGCGTACGAGCCTGGCGCGGGCGACGGCGGTGCCCGCGCCGCCCTGGCCGGGTTCGGAGAAGCTGAAGAAGACGAGGTTTGAGCTGGCGAAGTCGGGCGCGACGGCGATGTCGAGCAGACCGCCCTGGCCGCGCGCGGCTACATCGGGCACGCCGCCGAGGGGCTCGGACAATTCGCCGCCCTCGGACAGGATGCGGATGCGTCCGGGCCGTTCGGTCACGATCGCCTCGCCGTTCGGCAGGAAGTCGAGCCCCCAGGGATTGCCGAGCCCGTCGGCTATGGTCTCGGCCTCGATGGGTACGGCATCGGTCTGGAAGGAGGCCGATTGCGCGAAAGCGGAACCCGCCATCGGCGGAAGGGCGAGCAGAGAGGAAAGAAGAATGATCCTGATCATGGGATGGATTTAAGCCATCTGCAGGCCGCGGCAACGCGCCGGCGGGGCTATGTCGGTTCACAAGCTTTCACAATGGGTTGAGTAGAGGGGTAAATGAGGCCTTAGGACGCATGTCGGCATCGAAGCCCTGGAATTCCTGGCGGAAAACTCCCCAACGGAACCCGTGGGATATACTTTTTTGCGTGAAAATCCGTGCGGGATGATTATAATTTGTGCGTTCAGTTGAAGTGGTTCCGTTAGCCGACGCTGCCGGACCGCTTTTATTTTTATGCCGCCGCTTGCCAAAAGGAACGAGCGGTGCGGGCGGCAGAAAGGTCGAATTTGAGATGAACAAGGTTCCGATGACCGCCACAGGCTTCGACACGCTCAAGGAAGAGCTGCGCTGGCGCCAGCAGGAGGAGCGGCCGCGCATCATTGAGGCGATCTCGGAGGCGCGCTCGCATGGCGATCTGTCGGAAAACGCGGAGTACCACTCGGCCAAGGAAGCACAGAGCCTGAACGAGGGCCGCATCAACGAGCTCGAGGATCTGGTCGCGCGCGCCGAGGTGATCGACGTCTCGAAGCTGTCGGGCGACAAGGTCAAGTTCGGCGCAACCGTGGTCCTGATCGACGAGGACACCGAAGAGAAGAAAACCTACCAGATCGTCGGCGACCAGGAAGCCGACGTGAAGTCGGGCAGGATCTCCATCTCCTCCCCGATCGCGCGCGCGCTGATCGGCAAGGAAGTGGGTGACGCCATCGAGGTCAATGCGCCCGGTGGCGCGCGCGGCTACGAGGTCCTCAAGGTCCAGTACATCTAGAACAGCTGCGGGCAGGGGCCAGGAGCAGGATTGTTGACCTCAGCGCCGGGTCATTCGGGCCAAAAAGAAATATCTCGGTCCGATGTGCTGGCCATGTCCAGGGTCGAGGTCGTAGCACCTCACCTGAAGGTCAGGCTGTCGGGAATCACCAGCACGGTCGTTCAGCTCGTGCCGGTGCAGGCGCGCACGATCGGGATAGCGACGGTCGGGCCGGGCCTGCCGGATAACCTTCCCAAGCTCCGGTGGTGGCAACTGCCCGGCCTGCTCGGCCGGCCCGCCTCCGGACGACGCCGCATCTGGCATGCGCGGCGCAATGTCGAGATGGTGGCCGGGCTGGTGCTGAGATGGGTTTTCCGCGCGCCGGTCCATCTCCTGTTCACTTCGGCCGCGCAACGCGACCACCGGCCCTTCACCAAATGGCTGATCGGCAAGATGGATGCGGTGATCGCCACCAGCGCGCGCTCCGGTTCCTATCTCAAGGTTCCGCATGAGGTGGTGATGCACGGCATCGACCTCGACGTCTTCCATCCGCCCGGTGTGGGCGAGGACGATTTTGCCGCGTCCGGCATGCCCGGCCGCTTCGCGATCGGCTGCTTCGGGCGGATCCGGGAGCAGAAGGGGACCGACCTCTTTGTCGATGCGATGATCCGGCTGTTGCCCGACTTTCCGGATTGGACCGCCGTCATCGCCGGGCGGGTGACGCCCGAGAATCGAGGCTTTGCGCAAGCGCTGCAGGACAGGATCGACAAGGCGGGCCTCGCGGAACGGATTGTCTTCCTCGGCGAAGTGCCCGATGTGAAGGTCTGGTTCCGCCGCCTGTCGCTTTATGTTGCGCCGTCGCGCAACGAAGGTTTCGGGCTGACGCCGCTGGAAGCCATGGCCTCCCAAACGCCCGTTGTCGCCAGCGACGCCGGCGCCTACGCCGAGATGGTTGTTCCGGGCGAGACCGGAGCGGTGGTGCCGGCCGGGGACGGCGCTGCCTTGGCGGAGGCGATCAGGCCCTATCTCGAAGACCCGTCGCTGGCGGTGGCGCATGGCAGGCAGGCTCTCGCGCATGTGCAGCGGCATTTTCCGCTCTCGCGCGAGGCCGAAGGCGTCGCCAGGGTCTACGACGCTTTGTGGTCGAGCCGATGATCGACACGCTGATCGTCGTCAAAAGCAATGGCTACGGCCTGACGCGCGATGCGGCGCTTCTGGCCGACGCGCTTACCAAGGCCGGCGTGGAGACAGCGACGGCGGGAATCCACGATCGACCGGTTCTCGACCGGTTGCTGGGACGCCGCCTAGCGCGGCGGATCATCCATCTCGAGCGAGTGTTCCCGCAATGGACGGGCGCGGCCGAGGTGAATGTGCTCGTCCCCAACCAGGAACGCTTCCCGCGGCGGCATCTCGGCCGGTTACGCAAGGTGGACCTGATCCTCGCGAAGACGAACGAGGCCATAGGCTCCTTCGCGGAATGCAGGGTGCCGGTCGAGCATCTCGGCTTCACCTCGGAGGATCGCTTCGATCCTGGTGTCGCCAAGGACTGGAACCGCGTCCTGCACCTCGCGGGCGGCAGCACGCTGAAGGGGACGGAAGACGTGCTGGCCCTTTGGAAGCGGCATCCGGAATGGCCGGAACTCGTGCTGGTCCAGAAGCGACAGAACGCGCCGTTGAGGGTTCCCCCCAACGTCCAGCTGATCAGCGGTTATGCCAGCGACGAGGAACTGCGCCGGTTGCAGAACGAGTGCGGCATCCATTTGTGCCCGTCGCGCTCCGAGGGCTGGGGGCACAATCTGGTCGAGGGCATGTCCTGCGGCGCGCTGGTGATAACCACCGATGCGTTGCCGATGAGCGAGCATGTCCGTGCCGATTACGGCATGCTGGTGTCG
>JAEYXI010000420.1 GCA_023428515.1 Pseudomonadota bacterium
GCTTTCATGCGCTCGATCTGCAGGGGCGGCGTGCCGTCGTCCACGACGATCACGTCGAAATCCTCGAGCGCGCACATCGCGTGCAGCGCACGGCGGTCGAACTTCGAATGATCGGCCATCAGGACGCGCTTGGCTGCGCTCTCGAACATGGCGCGCTTGGTCTCGACCATCTCCGGCGACTGGTGGAACACCATGCCGTCGGTGATCGCGGCCATCGACAGGAAGACGCAGTCGGCGCGCAGCCGCCGGATTTCTCCTGTGGTCACCGGCCCCAGAAACGCGTTGCACCAGTTGGCGTACTGGCCGCCAAGGCCGATCAGCGTCAGGTCGGTCACGCCCTTCAGTTCGTTGATGAGGCTGAGCGAGTTGGTGATCGCCGTGAGGGGCACACGCGCCGCCAGAAGCGGCACCAGCTCGTGTACGGTGGTGGAATCGTCGAAAAAGATCGCCTGGCCCGGCTCCACGAGCGCCGCGGCGGCCTCCGCGATCGCACGTTTCTCTGCGAGCTGCCGGCCGGCGCGGTAGACGTCGCTGGATTCGATGAGGCTTGTCGGGGCGGCGGAAACGATGCCGCGCGTCTTGCGCAGGAGGCCGCGGTTGACCAATTCGTCGAGGTCGCGGTGTGCCGTCATCAGGCTGATGCCGAAGCGCTCGGTGATTTCCTCGATCCGCATCGTGCCTTCCGACATGACCAGTTCGGCCAGGAGCTGACGCCGGGCGATCTGGCGCGCATGCCGGCTGTCGCTCGGCACCTGGTCCGGTGCTGTCCGGTCGGGCATCTGGTCGTGAGATTCGGAGCTGTCTGTCATGCTCGCGTATGTACAGGAAGAAGGGGGCGCCGTCGCCGGTGCCCCCTGCTCGTCTTACTCGGACAGCGTGAATGCAGCCGTATATTTGTCGACATTGTCCTTGGTGATCAGGATGCAGTCGAATAGCTGCTTCTCGGTCTCCGCGCCGGTCTTGCCGGTCTTGATGAAGTTGTCGGCCTGCTTGACGGCTTCAGCGGAGAACACGGCGACAGGCTGCAGGACAGTGTACTGCATCTCACCCGATTTGACGGCGGCGACCGCATCCGGCGAGCCGTCGAAGCCGCCGACCTTCACCTGGTCGAGCTTGCCGGCCTCCTTGAGCGCCGCAATCGCGCCGAGCGCCATCTCGTCATTGCCGGATATGACGCCGACGATGTCCGGATTGGCCTGCAGCATCGACTGCATCTTCTGGTAGCCCTGCGTGCGGTCCCAGTTCGCGACTTCCTGCGCGGACTTGCTCAGGTCGGGATACTGGGTCAGCACGGTCTCGTAGCCGTTTGAGCGCGTGGCAGCGTTGTTGTCCGCCGGATTGCCGAACAGCTCGACATACTTGCCCTTGTCGCCGACCGACTCGACCCACTGCTGCGCGCCGAGCGCCGCGCCCTGCGCGTTGTTGGACACGAGCTGCGCCTTGGCGAGGCCTTCCTGGTTGATCTCGGCATTGACGAGGAGGACCGGGATGCCGGCGTCGACGGCCTTCTTCACCGCACCGACCGAACCGTCGGCATTCGCCGGGTCGAGGATGATCGCGACCGACTTGTTGGTGATGGCGGTGTCGATCAGCGTGCTCTCGGTGTTGGTGTCGCCCTTGTGCGCGCTGACATTGGCCGAGTAGCCGAGTTCCTCGGCGGTCTTCTTGGCGACTTCACCCTCGGTGAACCAGTAGGGGTTCGCCGGGTCGGTGACGATGATGCTGATCAGGCCTTCGGCCCAGGCATGGCTGGCCATGAGCGGCAGGGCAGCGGCTGCGGCAAGCATCAGTTTTCTGGTCTTGTCGAACATTCTTCTACTCCCTTGGATGTTAAAGTCCGTTGCAGGTTACCGGTTGTCCCCGGCGATCTTTTCCACTGACGTCGAAACCTCCTCGTCAGGGAGAAGCTTGGGTAAGGGGACGCTCAGCGCTTGGCCGAGCGGCCCTTGTATTTGATCGAGTTCAGGAGCACGGCGAGCACGATCACCGCACCGGTGAACACGGTTTGCCAGTAGGACGACACGCCGATGATCACGAGGCCGTCCGACAGGAAGCCGATCACGAAGGCGCCGAGCATCGTTCCGCGGACGGTACCGCGTCCGCCCGTCAGCGCTGCGCCGCCGATGACGACGGCCGCGATCGCCGTCAGTTCATAGGTCGTCCCCGCGGTCGGTCCAGCCGAAGTCAGTTGCGAGGAGAGCACCAGGCCCGCCAGCGCCGCGCAAATGCCCGAGAGGACATAGACGGTGATCTTGACGTACTTGACCGGGACGCCCGAAAGCTCGGCAGCGCGCTCATTGCCGCCTGATGCATAAAGCCAGCGCCCGAAGGCGGTGCGGGCGAGCATGAGATGGCAGGCGACCGCCACGACGATCAGGACCCAGACACCGATCGGCACGCCGGCCAGCCGGTAGAAGCCGAGCCAGTCGAAGCCTGTATTGCCAAGTTCCGGCCGTCCGCCGAGGTTGTTGTAGGTAAGGCCGTTGGTCTGAAGCAGCGCCACGCCGCGCGCGACATAGAGCGTCCCCAGCGTCGCGACGAAGGCAGGAACCTTGAAATAGGCGATAAGCACACCATTGATCGCCCCGACGAATGCGCCGAGCGCGCAGGTGATCACCACGACCGCCCAGACCGGCGGGTAGAGGATGACGCCGAGCGGTTCGATCGTGACGCCCTGCATGAGCGCGCCGGCCACCACGCCGCACAGCGCCAGTACCGAGCCGACGGACAGGTCGATGCCGCCGTTCAGGATCACGACAAGCATGCCTATGGACAGCAGTCCGTAGATGGCGACGTGGTTCGCCATCGTCAGGAAATTCGGAATGGTGAAGTAGTTCGGCGACAGAAAGGAGAAGACCGCGACGATGACGATCAGCGCGAGGAAGGCGCGCCCTTCGAGCAGCATCTTGGCGATATCGAAGCCGCCACCCGAACGGCTCGGCGCCTTGGCTTGTACGGCGTCGCTCATTGCAATGGCTCCGGGTGTCGTCTGTCGGAAATGCGGGAATGCGCGCCAGCCGGAACGGCTACCGCATCAGGCTCGGATTCGCCGGAAGCGGCCATGATCCGCTCCTTGGTCACATCCGGACCGAACTCCGCCGAGATCCTGCCCTTGCGCATCACGATGATGCGATGCGCGACGGCGAGGCATTCGCCGACCTCGGAGGTCGAGTAGACGACGGCGAGACCTTTGCGAGCTCCTTCGGCGAGCAGCCTGAAGACCTCTGCCTTGGCGCCGATGTCGATACCGCGGCTCGGCTCGTCGAGCAGCACCACCGACGGCCCGGTGGCCAGCATCTTGCCAATAACGACCTTCTGCTGGTTGCCGCCGGAAAGCGACCCGATCATCGCGCCGCCTCCGCTTGTCTTTATCTGCACGTTGCGGATCGACCGGTCGATGATCTCGTTCTCGGCCCGGCGCGACGTGAAAATGCGTCTCGCGAAAGCGGCGATACTGGCGAGCGACAGGTTCTGTCCGACCGTCATGGTCTGGACCAGTCCGTCGCGCTGGCGATCCTCCGGGACCAGCACCAGGCCGGCGTCGATGCGCTCGGCGATCGATAGGCCGGAAACGTCCTTGCCGTGCAGTAGGACACGGCCGCCTGACGGCTTCAGCCGCCCGGCGATACATTCCATGAGTTCGGTGCGTCCGGCGCCCATGAGACCGTAGAAACAGACGATCTCGCCGGCCTTCACCTCGAGCGACAGCCGATCCACGACGGAATAGCCGCCAGGCGCCGGCACGCTCAGGCCCTCCACCTTGAGCGCCACCGCGCCCTGTTCGTAGCCCGACGGCGGTGAGCCCAGATCGTAGTTCTCGCCGACCATGTTGCGCACGATCCATTCGAGATCGATCTCGGCGCGCGGCGCATAGGCGGTCATGTTGCCGTCGCGCAGCACGACGGCGTGATTGGTGATCTGCAGCGCCTCTTCCAGATGATGCGAGATGTAGACTATCGAGACGCCCTTGGCGGTGAGGTCCCGAATGACCTTGAACAACAACTCGACTTCGGTCGCCGAGAGCGCCGAGGTCGGCTCGTCCATGATGAGGATACGGCTCTGGACCGACAGCGCGCGTGCGATCTCGACAATCTGCTGCTGGCCGAGGCGCAGTTCCTCGACCGGCGTGAGCGGGTCGATGTCTTGCTCGAGCTCCTCCATCAACTGACGGGCCTGGCGCTCTTCCTCGGCGAAATCGACGCCGGTTGCCGTGCGGATCTCGCGACCCATGAAGATGTTGTCGCGCACGCTCAGATTGAGCGCGAGACTGAGTTCCTGATGGATGATCGAGATGCCGCGGTCGCGCGCGTCCGTCGTCGACGAAAAGTGAACCGGCTCGCCATCGAGCAGGATTTCGCCCGACGATGGCTGTTCGACACCGGAGAGTATCTTCATCAGCGTCGACTTACCCGCGCCGTTCTCGCCGAAAAGCGTCGTCACCTGCCCGCGATGGATGTCGAAATTCACGCCCTTCAGCGCGTGGACGTTGCCGTAGGATTTGGCGACGTTGCGCGCGGCGAGAACGACCTCGCGCACATCGAGAGGGACGGCGTCGCTCATTGGACGGTCACGCGAACCGGCGTGATCAGCCAGTTCTTCGGGTTGATGAGCCGGAAAGCGCCGACGACCGTAATCGTCTTGCCGCCGATATTCGCCGTATCGATCGGGTCGAGCACAGCCTTCTTCATGGCGCGATTTATCCCCGAACCGGCGTTCTGGTACTCGATCTGGTTCTTGAAATTGCCGAAGGCGATGTCGCCCGGCACGTCACGGAGTTCCGTCCCGTTGATGGCAGGGCCGGTCTGCACACGGATACGGATGTCGGCCGGAACGCCGTCCACCTTGACGTCATAGACGCCCGATTTCCCCTCGCCCACCACGCCCGTGAGCTTCACCGGCATGATCGCGCCGGTCGAAGAAGGCGTGCCGTACTGCTTGGCCGCGGCATCCTTGTCACCAAGAACCGCCGGACCGAGCGCTGCAGCGTCCACAGCCTTGCCGTCCACGAATGTCTGGATGCGCGGGAATTGCTCCTCGCCAAACGCATCGGCCGAGAAACCTTGCTGACGGGCGTCCCGCTCGGATCCGATCCGCACGACGGTCGTGTCGACCGCCATGGCGATGACCACGGCCGCCGCGAGCACCCCGATGATGAGGCGTCCGCGGCGCGGCGCGGTTTGGGCCTTGGGAGCCAATACGTCAGCCATCAATTCCTCCCGCTCGAGATTCTCGGACGTCTCCGCCCGTGGACTTTCCCGATAATTGTTATCTCTATGTTATTTTCACGACCAAATCAGTGTTTCCAACTCGCTCTTTGCAAGCGTGACGCTGGTTGCATCCATTGGAGAAAACTGTCGGAGAAAATCTCCTCAATCCCCTATTGCCATGAAGATCAATCATTTAATGATGCGGCACCGCCCTCCTCCAAAGTCGATGATCGCTAACGTATCTGAAAATATTTGCTGTGTCTGCAAAAAAATTCATGCATTGTGTTACCTTTATGGTAGATATAGACGATGAGATGCCGCATGGAGGTGCGGCTCGGCTTGCGCGTCTCGGGACATCTCCGGACCGCGGAGGAGGAGGACCATGGCGATGACCAAAAGGCGCCAACGACGCTTGTTCCGGTCTGCTGACCTATGATCACGCGCGACATACTGATCGGAATCGATTCCGGCACTTCGGTTATCAAGGCCGTCGCCTTCGACCTCGCCGGCAGGCAACTCGGTTCGGCCTCTGTCCCGAACCGCTATTCGACGGGCGCCGACGGGTCCGCCACCCAACCCCTTCTGCGCACCTGGACCGATTGCGCGGCCGCGCTGCGCGGTCTCTGCGACAAGGTCGATGGCCTCGCCAATCGCACCGCGGCTGTTGCCGTCACCGCCCAGGGCGACGGCACCTGGCTGGTCGGCAACAACAACGAGCCAATCGACGACGCCTGGCTCTGGCTCGACGCACGTGCCGCGCCGACCGTCGACCGGCTTGCTGCCGGCCCGCTCAATCGCGCCCGTTTCGAGGCGACTGGCACCGGCCTCAACACCTGCCAGCAGGGCGCCCAGCTCGCCCACATGGATCGCCAGGCGCGCGACCTGCTCGACCGCGCCGAAGTCGCGCTCCACTGCAAGGACTGGCTCTATCTCAACCTGACCGGTGTGCGGGCGACAGATCCGTCCGAAGCGAGCTTCACCTTCGGCAATTTCCGCAATCGCCAGTATGACGACACGGTGATCGAGGCGTTAGGTCTCAGCCACCACCGTTCGCTGCTGCCGGAGATCATCGACGGAACGCAGATCACCCATCCGCTTACGGAAGACGCTGCTGCCGCGACCGGCCTCAACGCAGGGACGCCGGTCAGTCTCGGCTATGTCGACATGGCGATGACCGCACTCGGGGGCGGCGTGCTCGGCGGTCGGGGCGATGCAGCGTGCTCGATAGTCGGCTCGACCGGCGTGCACATGCGCGCCACTCCCGCGGAGAAGGTGCATCTGAACGCCGAAGGCACCGGTTACGTCATCGCGCTGCCGGTGCCCGGGATCGTCACGCAGGTCCAGACCAACATGGCGACCAGCCTCAACCTGGACTGGATACTCGGCATCGCCGGCGACGTCATGCGCGATTTCGGACGCGACGTGCGGCATGCGGATCTGGTGGCGCGCATCGATGGCTGGCTCGCGGCGAGCCGCCCCGGCCAAATCGTCTATCACCCCTACATCTCCGAAGCCGGCGAGCGCGGTCCCTTCGTCAATGCGTATGCGCGCGCGGGCTTCACCGGACTGTCGGTCAATCATCATTATGCCGACCTCGTCCGCGCCGTGATCGAAGGTCTCGGGCTCGCCATGCGCGATTGCTACGAGGCGATGGGCGAATTGCCGCGCGAGGTGCGCCTGTCGGGCGGCGCGGCGCGGTCGCGCGGACTGCGTGCCATCCTGTCGGCCGCGACGCACGCGCCTGTCCGCGTCTCGACGCGCGAGGAAGCGGGCGCCGCCGGTGCGGCCATGATGGCGGCGGTGGCGATCGGCGCCTATCCCGACATGCACGCCTGCATCGCCGAATGGGTCACGCCGCTGCTCGGATCGGTCGAAGCCCCGGACCCGGCCCTGATCGGGGCCTACGACCGCCTCTTCCCTGCTTTCGCGAGCGCGCGGCGCGGTCTCGTGCCTGCCTGGGACGCGCTCGCTGCAGCCCGCCGCGACAGCGGCGACGCAATGAAGACCGCTCAAGGAAGCTGACATGACGAGCGAGCCCGACATGATCGACCTTTTCGTGATCGGCGGCGGCATCAATGGCGCGGGCATCGCGCGCGACGCGGCCGGACGCGGCCTGAAGGTCGTGTTGTGCGAAAAGGACGACCTCGCGCAAGGCACCTCCTCGCGCTCCGGCAAGCTGGTCCATGGCGGCCTGCGCTATCTCGAATATTACGAGTTCCGCCTCGTACGCGAGGCATTGATCGAGCGCGAGGTTCTCTTGAACGCCGCGCCGCACATCATCTGGCCGATGCGATTCGTCCTGCCGCACAGTCCGCAAGATCGCCCTGCCTGGCTGGTGCGGCTCGGTCTCTTCCTTTACGACCATCTTGGCGGCCGCAAGAAGCTGCCCGGCACGCGCACGCTCGACCTGAAGCGGGACCCCGAAGGCATCCCGCTTCTCGACCGGTACACGCGCGGCTTCGAATATTCCGACTGCTGGGTCGACGATGCGCGGCTCGTCGTCCTCAACGCGCTGGATGCGGCCGAGCACGGCGCAACCGTGCTGACGCGGACCGCCGCCACCTCGGCGCGTCGCGAGAACGGCGCCTGGACGGTCACCACGACCAGCAGCACCGGTCAGACC
>JAEYXI010000455.1 GCA_023428515.1 Pseudomonadota bacterium
TCTTCATGGTCAATCTGGAGCCCAATCTCCGGAAACTGTCGATCAGCCAGCTCGACATGCGCTCGTCCGATGCTGATATCGAGCAGTGGCTGGTGAAGAACGGCTATCGGCAGAACTTCTTCGTACGCTACGGCCAATGGCTGGGCGTTGTACAGAAGCAGCCGAACGTCGATCCCGCGACCGGCAAGGCAGTGCCTCGCTTCAGCTACTGCAACGAGCCTGCCGAGCCGTATTTCGGCGGCATATTGCAGGGTAATTTCGGCTGCTCGACGAAGTTCAAGACATTGGTCTCGAACAAGCTGTTCCCGGCGCTCGCCGCCACCGGCAAGCTGATGTTCTGGGTGATGGTGACGATGGTGCCGATCTCGCTCCTGATCGGCATCCTGGCCGGCATGCGCGAGGGGACGCGCACAGACCGAACACTCTCCGTCGCCTCGATCGCCACGACCGCCACGCCCGAATATGTGTCGGGCGTCATCTTCACCGTCATCTTCGCCTCTTGGCTCGGATGGCTGAACGGCTCGGCGGCCTCCGCTACCGGGCAGGGGTTGACCTTCTACAACTTCACCCTGCCGGTGATGACGATGGCGATCTACGGCATCGGCTACATCGCCCGCATGACCCGCGCCTCGATGGTCGAGGTGATGACGCAGCAATATATCCGCACTGCGCGGCTGAAGGGGCTCTCCTTCTCCAGCGTGGTCATCAAGCACGCGCTGCGCAACGCGCTCATCGCGCCGTTCACCGTCATCATGCTGCAATTCCCATGGCTGCTCACCGGTGTCGTCATCGTCGAGACCATGTTCCGCTACCAGGGTTTTGGCTTCACGCTGGTCGAGGCGGCCGGCAACAACGATATCGACCTGCTGCTCGGCTGCTCGCTCGTGTCGGTGTTCATCGTGCTGATGACGCAGCTGATCTCCGACATAGGCTATGCCTATCTCAATCCACGCATCCGGGTGCAGTAGGGGACACCGCGCATGGGGATCGAATATATCGGCGTCTTCCAGATTATCGTCGGCGTCATTGCCCGCTTCTGGCCGGTGTGGCTGGCGCTGGCGATCGTGCTCGGGCTGAGCTTTCTCTACAAGAAGAAGCTCGGCCTCTACGGCCAGCTCTTCGACAGCGGGGTCGGCATCGCCGGCGTCGGCATCTGTTTCTTCTGGCTGTTCACGGCGATCTTCGCCGGTACCATCGCGCCCTTCGATCCGCTCGGCCAGGTGCCGGTCATGAAGGACGCGTTGCCTGGCGCGATCGAACCGGCATCGAAGGGCATCTATTTCTTCGGCGGCGACAAGCTCGCCCGCGACGTGTTCTCACGCATGGTGTTCGGCAGCCAGATCGTGCTGATCATCGCGCCCGCGGCGACCGCCTTCGCGCTGATGGTGGGCATCACGCTCGGTCTGCCGGCCGGCTATTACGGCGGGCGGATCGATTCGATCCTCTCCTTCCTCGCCAACCTGGTGCTGGCATTCCCGGTGATCCTGCTCTTCTACCTGCTGGTGACGCCTGGAATCATGGACACGCCGATCCCATACGGTCTGGCTGGGCTATTCTTCCTGTTCCCCATCATCTTCTTCCTGACGCTGTTCTACACGCGCTTCAAGAATAGGCCGGACAGGCTCTATCTGCTGCTCGGCCTGACGATCGTCCTCGGGGGCTGGGTCTATATCGGCCTCGTATTCGACGCCGATCCGCTCGGCATCGTCTCGATCGCGCCGAACCAGCTCAACATCTTCGTGGCCGTCGTCTTCGCTTCCAGCCCTGGCGTCTTCCGCATCGTGCGCGGGCTGGTCATGGACATCAAGACGCGCGATTATGTGGCGGCAGCGCAGACCCGCGGCGAGACGCCGTGGTACATCATGCTGTGGGAGATTCTGCCCAACGCGCGCGGGCCGCTGATCGTCGATGCCTGCCTGCGCATCGGCTACACGACGATCCTGCTCGGCACGCTGGGCTACTTCGGCCTCGGGCTGGCGCCTGAAAGCCCGGACTGGGGCACAGCGATCAAGGACGCCAGCCGGCTGCTGCGTTCCTTCATCCACCCGGCGCTGCCGCCGACGATCGCCCTGATGAGCTTCGTGCTGGGCTTGAACCTGCTTGCCGACGCACTGCGCGAACAATCGATGAAAGACTGATGGAGGCCAAGAGATGAACGAAGCTGTGAAAGCCACGAACATCGACAACGCCGAACCCATCATCGACATCGAGAACCTGTCGATCTCCTTCTTCACGCGGCGCGGCGAGATACCCGCCGTGATGGACTTCTCGGTGAAGGTGATGCCGGGGGAGGCGATGGGCATCGTCGGCGAGAGCGGCTGCGGCAAGTCCACCGTGTCGCTCGGCATCATGCGCGACCTGTCGAACATCGGGAAGATCGTCGGCGGGCGGATCCGCTTCAAGGGCAAAGACATGGGCGAGATGTCGGAGGAGGAGCTGCGCTCCATCCGCGGCAACGAGATCGCCATGATCTACCAGGAGCCGATGGCGAGCCTGAACCCGGCGATGAAGATCGGCCAGCAGCTCATGGAAGTGCCGCTGCTGCATGACAAGGTGTCCAAGGAAGAGGCCTACAAGCGTGCCCTGGAAACCGTGCGGGCGGTGAAGCTGCCGGACCCGGAGCGGATGATGCGCTCCTATCCGCACCAGCTCTCGGGCGGCCAGCAGCAGCGCATCGTGATCGCCATGGCGCTGCTGTCAAAGCCGGCGCTGCTATTGCTGGACGAGCCGACGACGGCGCTTGACGTGACCGTCGAGGCCGGCATCGTCGAGCTGGTGAAGGGACTGGGGAAGCAGTTCGGTACGTCGATGATCTTCGTGTCGCACAATCTCGGGCTGATCCTCGAGACCTGCGACCGCATTACGGTCATGTATTCCGGCGAGGCGGTGGAGACGGGCAGCATCCACGACGTCTTCGACCGGATGCGCCATCCCTACACGCAGGGTCTGTTCCGCTCGATCCCATTGCCGGGCGCCGACAAGAATGCGCGGCCGCTGATCGCTATACCCGGCCAGCTGCCGCTGCCGCACGAACGCCCCAGGGGGTGCAATTTCGGTCCGCGGTGCCAGCACTTCGTCAAGGGCCGCTGCGACGCGGACGAAATCCCGATGATCAAGGTGGACGGTCACC
>JAEYXI010000646.1 GCA_023428515.1 Pseudomonadota bacterium
CTTCCGGTTCGCGGTGCTTGGCGAAGTTGAAGATGGTCTCGCGATACCGCTTGCCGAGGTCGAGGTCGCAGCGCGCGGTGATGATCTCGTCCTCCAGCGACCACGCCTGCGCGACGATCTCGCCCGACGGCGCGATGATTGCGCTTTGTCCGCCCATGCTCGACCCTTCCTCGACACCGCATTTGGCGGTGCCGATGACCCACGTCGAATTCTGGTACGCGCCGGCCTGCATCGAAAGATGGTTGTGGAAATGGGTCAGGCTGTCGATGTCCTTGTGGCCGGTGTGGTCGTGAGGCGTGTTGTAGCCAAGCATGACCATCTCGACGCCCTGAAGGCCCATGACGCGATATGTTTCAGGCCAGCGGCGATCGTTGCAGATGCACATTCCCATGACGCCGTCAAAGGCGCGCCATACCTTGAAGCCGTAATTGCCCGGCTCGAAATAGCGCTTCTCCAGATGCTGATGCGTCCGGCCGGGCTGCGGTTCGGCATGGCCCGGCAGGTGCACCTTGCGGTATTTGCCGACGATGTTGCCTGAGCGGTCGACCAGGATCGATGTGTTGAAGCGGCGCTTGCGGCCATCCTCATGCGCAAGTTCGGCATAGCCGAGATAGAAGCCGATGCCGAGCTTCTTCGCCTCGTCGAACAGCGGCTGCGTCTCCGGCCCGGGCATCTCCTTCTCGTAATAGCTGTCGAGTTCGGCCTCGTCCTCGATCAGCCAGCGCGGAAAGAAGGTGGTAAGCGCCATCTCGGTGAATACGACGAGGTCGGAGCCGCGGGCCTTCGCCTCGCGCATCATTTCGACCAGCCGCCTCACCGTACCCTTGCGGGTCTCGGATTTTGCGATCGGGCCCATCTGGGCGGCGGCGGCATTGACGATGCGTGCCATCGGTTCCTCCTATCTTTGCTTCCTCGCGGCGAGAAATCTGTAGATCTCGGTGTGGTCGGCGCCCTTGCCGAGCGTCTCGGAAGCCATTGTCCAAAGCGCCGCCGCGTCTCGCGCGCCTTCCGCATCGACGCCGAGTTCGCCGGCAAGCTCTGCGGCAGTGCGCAGGTCTTTCGCCATCAGCGCCAACGAGAAGGCGGAGGCGAAGCTGCCCGACAGGATGAAGGGCTTCATCTTCACCTCCGTCGAGTTGTTGCGCCCGGTCGAGACGTTGAGCACGTCGACCAGCACATTCGGGTCGATGCCGAATTTTTCCGCGACAATCGTGGCCTCGCAGGCTGCCGCAAGACCGGCCGCCGAGACGTAATTGTTGAGCGCCTTGACGGCGTGGCCGGAGCCGATCGGCCCGGTCGCGAATATCGACTTGCCCATCGCTTCCAGCAGCGGCCGTGCACGGTCGATGTCCGCCGCTTCGCCGCCCGCCATGATCGCCAGCGACCCGTCCAGCGCGCGCTTGACGCCGCCCGATACCGGCGCATCGATCAGAGCAATTTCCTTCGCTGCGAGCGCTTCGGCAAGCCGCCGCGTCTGCATCGGCGCCGAGGAGCTCATGTCGACTATAAGCGCGCCGGCGGCGAGCACCTCCATCGCGCCGCCCTCGCCGAGCAGCGCCTCGCGCACGATCTTGCCATCCGGCAGCATGGTGATGAGGATCGAAGCACCTTCCGCGGCTTGCCGTGCGGCTGCAAAGGCCGCGCCACCCTTCGCCGAGAACGCGTCTCGCGCCTCGGCCGAAAGATCGCTGCCGCGCACGTCGAAGCCGGCCGCGACGAGCCGCGAGGCCATCGGCAGACCCATCATTCCGAGGCCGACGAAAGCGACCGGCTCGGCGGCTTTTGGTCTCTCAGTCAATCCCCATTTCCTTGAACACGTCCTTGGCTATGCGGAAGCTGTCCAGCGCTGCGGGAACGCCGCAATAGGTGCCGATCTGCAGGAAGATTTCCTTCAGCTCGTCCTTCGTCAGCCCGTTGTTGATGGCGCCGCGTATGTGGAGCTTCAACTCATGCGGCCGGTTGAGCGCCGCGATCATGCCGAGGTTGAGGATCGAGCGCGAACGGCGGTCGAGGCCCGGGCGATTCCAGGTTCCGTCCCAGCACCATTCGGTCGTGAGTTCCTGCATCGCCCAGTTGAATTCGTCGGCCTGCTCCAGCGAGCGATCGACATACTCCGCACCCAACACTGCACGACGGGTCTCCAGCCCGCGCTCGAATCTCTCGGACCTTGGCTTCTCGACCATCTTCGTCTCCTCGTTCAGTGCTTCGGTCTGCGGGCTGCATCCGACACGATGCGCTCGATCTCCAGCGCGTGGCCAAGCAGCCTTTCGTCGTCGCCATGGCCGGCCTGCACGAGGAAGCTGGTCGGCAGGCCCTTGCTGTCGCGCCCATTGGGCAGCGCCACACCGCAAAGGTCGAGTATGTTGCCGAGCATGGTATTGCGAAGCGCCCTGAGGTTGACCCGGTGGAAAACCTCGTCGCTGGCTTCCAGCGGCGCCACTTCCGGCGCGGTGATCGGCGTCGTCGGCATGACGAGCAGTGCAGCGCCGAGCTGTGCGTGGAATTTCGGGATCAGCTTGTTGCGGCCGCGCTGGATCGACAGCAGATCGTTGGCCGACATGTGCTTGCCGTCCATGATGCGCTTCACCACGCGACGATCGATCGTCTCGACCTTCTCGCTGTCGATGACGTCGCGATATTCGTTATAGGCCTCGGCGGCGGTCAAAGTGCCATATCCGGCATTCATATCGAGGATCTCGTCGAGCGTCTCGACGCGTTCGCGACGCACCGAGACCCCGGCGCGGGCCAATGCTTCCAGCGAGCGCTCGAAATTTTCCACCACCGCTTCTTCAGCGTCGTCGAGGACGACGTTCTGCGGTGCGAGCACGGTGAGCGAGGAAAGCTCGCCCCGGCGCACAGGCGTCGTCACCGCCCCGCGCAGCGCCATGTCGAGCAGGATGCAGTCTTCGACGGAACGCGCCAGCGGGCCGATCGTGTCGTAGCTGCGCGCCAGCGGCACGAGACCGTTCGCGTCGATGCGGCCGGTGCTCGTCTTGAAGCCGACGACACCGTTGAAGGCCGCCGGTATGCGCACCGACCCGCCCGTGTCGGAACCGATGGCGCAAGGCACCAGGCGTCCGGCGACCGCCGCGCCGCTGCCCGAGGAGGAGCCGCCCGGCGAGCGCAGCGTCTTACGGTCGTTGGGGTTCACCGGCGTGCCGAAATGCGGGTTGAGGCCAAGACCGGAATAAGCGAGCTCGCTGAGATTGACCTTGCCCACCGACACCATTCCTGCGGCCGCCGCATTGGCGACGCATGCAAGATCCGCCGTCTTGGCCGGCCCGCCGCCGAATAGCTTGGAGCCCGCCGTGGTCGGCGTGCCCGCCACGTCGAACAGGTCCTTCCAGGCGATCGGCACGCCGTCGAGCGGCGACAGCGGCGCACCGACCTCATAGCGGCCTTGCGCCTTCTTCGCCTCGGCGCGCGCGCGCGCCGCGCTGCCGGTGATGAAGATGTTGTCGCCCTTCGCCTTTGCGATGCGCTCCAGCCCGCATTCGGTGAGTTCGACGGGATTCGCCTCGCCCGAGCGGTAGGCAAGAGCGATTCCCGCCGCTGTCCGGTCGGCGATGTCTTCGATATTGCTCACGTCTCGCTCCTGCTTCCTCGCCTGTAGCGGCCGCGCCGCCTGTCTGCGTCGCCACGTGCCCGCTGTCCTCCGCCATTGCATCGGAGCGGTACTCGGGCTACTTCTCTCCTGCCGGCGGTCGAACTTCCTTGAGCCGGCGGGGTCCTCCAAAAACAGCTCTCCACCGCGCCCAGCCGCATTGCCGTGCGCGTTCATCATGCCGTTTCTGTTTCGACGCCGGTTCTCGCGAGCGTGTTCAGCCCCGGCCGGCGATCATGTCCTGCTACCTGCCTCTGCTAATGGCCTCCATCGAGATAGGGATCGCCGGCAGCGCCGGTATCGGCCTTCGACAGGATGTGGACATCCTCGGTATTCCAGCTCGCGACGACCTTGTCGCCCTTGTCGACCGGCTCGGAGAAATAGGCGCGATCCGAAACGTTGGCGACGAAGACGCCGCCCGCCGTATGGATCGTCACTTTGACGTAGCTGCCCTGGTATTCGGTGGCCTCGACGACCCCTGCGACCGAGTTGATCTCCGAAGCGCCCTCGCCGCGCCGCAACGTGACCTGGTCGCGCCGCACCGAGACCGACAGCTTCGAACCAGCCAAAGCTGCCTCGTCTCCCGCCTTCGCCTCGAAGGTCGAGCCGTCCGCGTCCTTCAGCCTGATCACGCCGCCCGAATTGCTCTCGATCATGCCGGTAAGCACGTTCTGGCCGCCCATGAAGCGCGCCACGTAGGGCGTCTTCGGCTTGTTGAAGATGACGTTCGCCGTGTCGGCCTGGTCGATGCGGCCGGTGTCCATTACCACTACCATGTCGGCCAGCGCGATCGCCTCCGGTTGCGTGTGGGTCACATGGACAAAGGTGATGCCGAGCTCGTTCTGCAGGCTCTTCAGCTCGCCGCGCATCCTGAGACGCAGGAACTCGTCGAGCGCCGATAGCGGCTCGTCGAGCAGCAGGACCTTCGGGTTGGTGATCAGCGAGCGCGCCAGCGCCACGCGCTGCTGCTGGCCGCCCGAAAGCTGCGCCGGCATGCGGTCCTTGAGATGGTCGAGCTGCACACGCTGCAGCATCTCCAGCGCCTTCTGTCTCCGCTCCTCTTTCCCGACATTGCGCATCTTCAGGTAAAAGGCGACATTGTCGAGGATGGAGAGATGCGGGAACAGCGCGTAGCTCTGGAACATCATCGCGGTGCCGCGCTCGACCGGCGGCTTACCCACCACCATGTCGTTACCGATGTAGATCTCGCCGGAGGTCGGCGTCTCGTGGCCGGCGATCATCCTGAGGATCGTCGTCTTGCCGCAGCCCGATGGCCCGAGCAGGCAGCAATAGGAGCCGTGCGGGATGGTCAGGTCGATGTTCTGCACGGCATAGGAATTGCCGAACTGCTTGGTCACCCCGACCAGCCGGATCTCGCCGCTTTCCTGGTGCGGGCGGGCGTTGGAAACGTTGGCCGTCGTTGTTGTCATGGCATTCATTTTCCGCGGGACCGTTTGCGTTGGATGAGGATGATCGACGACAGCGCAAGCGCGATGACGAGGAACGATACGATGGTGGTGACGGTGCCCAGCGCATAGAGGGCCGGCGACGTGACGTTGGTCGTCATCGTCCAGATCTCGAGCGGCAGCGTGTTCTTCGAGCCGACAGTGAGCCAGCTCCTCGGGAACTCGTCATAGGAGAGCGTGAAGCCGAACAGCGCCACTGCGATCATGCCGGGGAAGACGATCGGCACGACCACTTCCTTGACCGTCTGCCACTTGCTGGCGCCAAGATCATAGGCAGCCTCCTCGTAGGAGGGGCTGAGCCGGCCGAGCACCGCGAACATGATGAGCAAGCCGAACGGCAGCGCCCAGGAGAGATGCGCGCCGAGCCCCGACGTGTACCAGGTCGCCGACCAGCCGAGATAGCGGAAGGTGACCAGGATGCCGATCGACAGCACCAGGCCCGGTACGATCAGGCTGGCGATCGCCGTGTAGAAGATAGCGGTCGCACCCTTGAAGCGGCGGCGGAAGGCGAAGCCTGCCGTCACCGATATCAGCACGGTCAGGAACATCACCCCTATCGCCAGCGGCAGCGAGCGGTTGAAGGCGCCGACCACGTCGCCGGTGCGGCGCGGATTGAACAGTTCGTCGAACCACATCAGCGACGGATCGCGCAGCGGGAAGACGAGCGATGCCGACGGTCCCTGGAAGGAGAGAATCAGCACCGCGATCATCGGCCCGTAGAGAAAGATGACGAACAGCGTGAACAGCAAGGCCAGCACGTAGAACGTCCAGGGGCGCGGTCCGTAGGAGGGGGAAGAAGCAGCCATGCTTTATCTCACCAGTTCCTTGCGCACGTCGACCAGGCGGAAGATCGAGGCGGCGATCAGCAGCACGATGATGAGCAAGATCACCGCACTCGCCGCGGCGCGCGGATAATTCAGGAATTGCAGATCGTTGAAGATGCCTGACGTCGCCGAGCCCGACAGGCCGCCGCTCATCACGGTGACGACGAAGAAGTCGCCCATCACCAGCGTGACCACGAACAGCGCGCCAAGCGCGATGCCGGTCTTGGAAAGCGGCAGCACGACGTTCCAGATGACGCCCCAGCGCGTGGCGCCGGCGTCGACCGCGGCTTCCAGCAGCGACTTGTCGATGCGCGCCATCGAGTTGAAGATCGGCACGATCATGAACAGCGTGAACAGGTGGACATAGGCCACCACCACCGAGAAATCGGAATAGAGGAGCCATTGCAGCGGCTGGTCGATGACACCCATCTTGAGCAGCGCGCTGTTGATCAGTCCCTCGGTGCCGAGCACCGGCCGCCACGAGATCATGCGGATGATGTTCGACGTCCAGAACGGCACCGTGCAGACCAGGAACAGCCCGATCGCGGTCAACAGGTTGCGGACGTGGAAGACGAGGAAATAGGCGATCCAGAAGCCGAGCACGAAGGTGATGATGAGCACGATCAGCGTGAATTTCAGCGTCGACCTGTAGAGCGTCCAGGTAGTTGGGTTGCTCAGCAGGTCGATGTAGTTCTTCAGCGTGAAGTCGGGCACGATGCCGACCAGCATCTGGTAGCGGAAGAAGCTCACCACGACGACCAGCGCAACCGGCACGATGAAGAACAGCGCCAGCACGATCGTCAGTGGCGCGACCTGCAGATAGGTCGGCAGCATGGAGCGTTTTGCAGTCGGCGCAGGCGTCATCGTCTATCCCGGATGATATCAGTCTCGCCCCATGGAGCAGTCTCGAGGGCCAGGCCCGGGGCAGCGCAATTGCGCTGCCCCGAACAAGGATTTAGGCGGCGTTGAACTCGTTCCACTTGGCGTAGAGGAATTCGGCCTCGTCCATCAGGTTGTTCCAGACCGCGACCTGGGCGAAGCGCTCCTCGAAGGAGCCGCCGTCGCGAACGTCGCCGGCCGAGTTGGTCTTCTCGCCGGTCGGGCTGGTGATGTCGGCAGTCGCCGCCTTGCCCTCGTAGAAGAAGCCGCGCTCGTTCTCGGTGAGGGCCGCCATCGCCGTCTTCGGGTTGGAGCTGTAGTAGCCCTGCTTGGCGATGAAGCCGCCGACCCAGCCGGAATTGTACCAGTTGAGGTATTCGTAGGCGGCGTCGAGCTTCAGGCCTTCGAGGTGGGCGAGCAGACCGAGGCCGTTGCCCCAGCCGCGATAGCCTTCCTTGAGCGGCTGGTAGGTGCACTTCACGCCCTGCGTTTGCACGGCGGTGACGGCCGGCGACCACATGGACTGGATGACGACTTCGCCCGACGCCATCAGGTTCACGCTCTCGTCGAACGTATTCCACAATGCGCGGAAGTGGCCGCCCTTCTTCAGTTCGATCAGCTTGGCAATCGTCGCGGTCAGCTCTTCCTGGGTCGGGTTGCCCTTGTCGCCGTACTTCAGCAGGCCGGCCGACTCGCAGGCCATCATGGCGTCCATGATGCCGTTGGTCGGGATATTCTGGATCGCCGTCTTGCCCTTGAAATCGGGCGAGAAGAGATCGGCCCAGCTGTTGACCTCGCGTCCGACCAGGTCAGGGCGGATGCCCAGCGTGTCGGCGTTGAAGACGCCCGGGCAGAAGTTCGCCCAGTCGGACTTGCCGCTGGCGAAATTATTGCTGTCCTTGCCTTCACGGTAGATGAACTCGATCGGCGCGTCGCCCTGGCGCGAGACTTCCTTGCCGGCGAACGTGCCCTCCGTATAGAGCGGGGTGAGGTCGCCCCAGTTCTTGATCTTGGCGATCTCGACGCCCTGCAGCGCGCCCTGCGGGACGGCCACCTTGCTCTGCCAGACCTCGAGGTCAGCGATATCGAGCGAGGACGGGTCCTGCACCAGACGGTTGAGCAGTCCCGGATGGTCGACCAC
>JAEYXI010000675.1 GCA_023428515.1 Pseudomonadota bacterium
CTTGACGATTGACGCAATCTCTCCAGGTCGTAGATCCTCGGGACAAGCCCGAGGATGACGGCCCTAACTGTCGGCGGCCCTCCCCCTCTTCGCCTATGGACGCTACATAGAGAGATCAGCGCCGGCCTCTCCGGCCGGAGTGATCATGTCCGTATCCGCAGACTTTCGTCCCTCCCTCGCTCACGCCGCCCTCGGCGACGATTTCTTCGACGAAGTCGAGCCGGCGAAATTCCCCGAGCATATTCTGCGCTACCGCAACCAGCGCTGGGCAGAGCGTGTTGGCCTGGGCAGCCTCTCCGACGCCGAATGGCTGGATCATTTCGGCCGCTTCCAGCCCCTCCCCGGCGGCTATCCGGTTCCGCTGGCGCTGCGTTACCACGGCCACCAGATCCGTGTTTAGAATCACGAGCTCGGTGACGGACGCGGCTTCCTCTTCGCCCAGATGCACGATCTCGGGGATGGCCGGCTGCTCGACTTGGGCACCAAGGGCAGCGGCCGCACGCCCTGGTCGCGTACCGCCGACGGTCGGCTGACGCTGAAAGGCGGCGTACGCGAGATCCTCGCTACCGAGATGCTGGAAGCGCTCGGTGTCGACACGTCGAAAACATTCAGCCTGATCGAGACGGGCGAAGAGCTGATGCGTGGCGACGAGCCATCGCCGACGCGCTCATCCGTGCTGGTGCGGCTCAGCCATTCGCACGTCCGCATCGGCAGTTTTCAGCGCCTGCTCTTCCTCGACCATCACGATGGTATCCGGAAACTGCTCGACTACACGATCCGCACCTACATGCCCGGCCTCTGGCGCGAGGATCCAGGCGAGCGCGCATTGGCCTTCCTCGAAGAGGTTTGCCGCCGTGTCGCGGTGACGGGCGCCGGATGGATGCTCGCCGGCTTCGTTCACGGCGTGCTCAACACCGACAACATCAACGTGACGGGCGAAAGCTTCGACTACGGCCCCTGGCGGTTCCTGGCTGTCCTCGATCCCGCCTTCACCGCCGCCTATTTCGACCAGACCGGCCTCTACGCCTATGGCCGCCAGCCGGATACGCTGCTCTGGAACCTGACGCGGCTGGCCGAATGCTTGCTGCCGGTGGCGGACAAGTCGAAGTTGGAAGACGTGCTGCGCGGTTTCGAGCCGCATTTCCAGCGCGCCTTCAACGCCGCGATGCTGCGCCGGCTCGGCCTCGCGCCATCAAGCGAGGAGGCAGGAACGGCGCTTGTCCGCTCGGTGTGGAAGTTCCTGATCGACTCCAAAATGCCGTTCGAGCAGTTCTTCTTCGACTGGTTTGGCGGCCGTGCGAGCGAACAGCGTGCCGCGTCCAGCCCCTCTGCCGAATTCTATGCGGCGGAAAATTTCGAGCCGGTATTCGCGACCATGGCCGCGCACCAGCCGTCGCCAGGCATCCGTCTCGACCACGCGTATTTCTCGCGCGAAAAACCCTGCACCATGCTGATCGATGAAGTCGAGGCGCTGTGGACGCCGATCGCCGAGAGCGACGACTGGTCGGCGCTCCACGCCAAACTCGCGGATATTGCTTTGATGCGCGAGGCCTACGGGATCAGGCCATAGCCTAGCCAGCAGCCGGCCGCTCGGCCCGTCTTGCCGCGATCTGGCGCATGGCGATCACGCGTCGACGGTAGATCTCGGTGCGCATCGCGGCCAGATGCAGCGTCAGGAAAAGCAGCGTGAAGCCGACTGCCATCACCAGCAGCGGCCAGAGCATGGACGCATCGATGGTCGGTCCGTCGAGCCGGAAGACCGAGGCCGGCTGGTGCAGCGTGTTCCACCAGTCGACCGAAAACTTGATGATTGGGATGTTGATGAAGCCGACCAGCGTGATGACGGCGGCGGCGCGCGCCGATTTCGAGGGGTCGTCCAGCGCCCGCGTCAGCGCCATGATGCCGAGATACATCAGGAAAAGCACGAAGACGGAGGTCAGCCTGGCATCCCATACCCACCAGGTGCCCCACATCGGCTTGCCCCAGATCGAACCGGTAGCGAGCGCAAGCGCGGTGAACACCGCGCCGATCGGGGCCGCGGACTTCAACGCGACGTCAGCCAGCGGATGCCGCCAGACCAGCGTGCCCAGCGCCGAAAGCGCCATCAGCGTGTAGCAGAACATGGAGAGCCACGCGAACGGCACGTGGATATACATTATCCGGACCGTGATGCCCTGCTGGAAATCTTCAGGCGCCGTGAAGCCGAGGTAGAGCCCGGCGGCAAGGACGACGAAGCTCGCGCCCGCCAGCCAGGGCAGCACGCGGTCGACCAGTACAAGGAATTTTGTCGGGTTGGCGAGATCGGAAAGGCGCCTTGCCTTGCTCCTCGTCTCGCTGTCGCTCGCGTCGCTCATGGCCCGTTACATAGCCTTGACGCTTGCTGGCCGCAATCGCGCCAAGCGCCGCATGGAACAACCTACGAGGCGTCGTCCGGCCGGAACGCCGAGAGCGCCTGGACTTCTGCCGAAGGCAGCGCTTCCCCGCGAAGGCCGGCCGCCGGAGGCGGCTATACGGCCCGTGCGCGAGAACTACGCTGCTTCTTCCACCGCAATGCGGGAAAGACGCCGGACTTCGTCGTCCGTGAGCAGTCCGCCGGCACGAAGCAACGCGGCAAAGCGGCCATTCCGGGCCGAGAGCTCGGCGAAGCCGCCCATTTCGACGATACCGCCATTGTCGAGGAAGATCACCAAGTCGGCGTCGCGCACCGTCGTCAGCCGGTGGGCGATGATGAAGGTGGTGCGGCCCGAACGCAGGCGGTCGATGGCTTCCTTGACCCGCGCCTCGGTCTCCACGTCCAGCGCACTGGTCGCCTCGTCGAGCACCAGGATCGGCGCATCCTTGAGGATCGCTCGAGCGATGGCGATGCGCTGGCGCTCGCCACCCGAAAGCTGGCTGCCGCGCTCGCCGGCCGGTGTGTCGTAGCCATCGCTCTTGGCCAGGATGAAGTCGTGTGCCGCGGCGGCCTCGGCTGCGGCGTGGACCTCATTGTTCACGGCGCCGGCTCGACCGATGCGGATATTCTCCTCGATCGAACGGTTGAACAGCCCGGCATCCTGGAACACGGTGGCGATCTGCTGCCGCAGCGATTTTCTCGTCACGCCGGCGATGTCAACGCCGTCGATGAGGATGCGGCCCTGCTGGGGCGCGTGCACCCGCTGCAGCATGTTGATGAGCGTCGTCTTGCCGGAACCGGTCGGGCCGACGATGGCGATCGTCTGGCCCGCCTTGACGTCAAAAGAGATATCGGCGACGCCCTGCCCCGAATTCGGGAAGCGGAAAGTCACGTCCTCGAAGCGCACGTTGCCCTTGACGTGGTCCAGTTCGCGCAGCCCTGCCGGTTCCTCGGCGGCGGTGGAATCGTCCTCGAGCTTGTAGAACTCTTCCAGCTTCACACGGGCCTCGAACACCTGGTTGACGAAGTTGGAGACCTGCTCGAGACGGCTGATCAACAGCGTCGCGAAGCCGGTGAAGGCGACGATGTCGCCGATGCGGAGCTCGCCGCGCGAGACAAGCAGCGCGCCGATCAGGAGCACGACCATCATCGATATGGTGGACGACAGCCGATGCAGGGCGCTCGCCAGCGCCCACCAGTCGAGCACCGGGTTCTGCGCCGAAAGCAGCGACCGTACGTGGTTGCGCAGCGCCTCCGCCTCGTGGCCGACGCGATTGTAGCTCTGAAGCACGGCCACGTTGCCGACGGAATCGCTCACATGGTCGAAGACCTTGTGGTGGTGCTGCTCGACGGACCTCTGTCCCTCGCTGGTCTTGCGCATCACGAGCCGGCCGATGACGATATAGAGCGCGCCGAGCATCACAAGGACGAGCGACATTCTGAGGTCGAGGCTCAGGGCGGTCGGGACCAGAAGCACCAGCGCCACGAAAGTCGACAGGTGCTGGCGCATGAATTCAAGCCAGAGCAACGACAGCGAGTCGATCGCCCGCAGCATCGTGTGCAGCGTGTTCGAGGTGCCCCGCTCATGGTGCCAGGCCAGCGGCATGGTGATCACGCGCTCGAAGGAGTCGCACAGCACCCCTGCCCTGCGCGCATGCGCGAGCCGGTCGGCGCCGCGCGCAACCAGGACGAAGGCCACGATATTGAAAGCGCCAAGACCGGCCCAGAGCGCCAGCGTCGGAACCAGGTTACCCTTGTCGGAGATCGCGTCGATGATACGGCCGAACAGGATCGGTTCGGCGATAGTCACCATGGCGAGGACGATGTTAGCCGCACAGATGAGCGCTACGCGCGATCTGTCTGCACCCAGATACCGGAGAGCCCTCCAGTAAACTTCGAACAAAGACACGCAATTACCTCGTCATAAAATTGTGCAGCGCACCATAACATATGGCGTTATTGCTGTCGGGACGCATTACAATGCGCTCCTATCGGGTCCGTTCCCGCGGTCCGAACAACAAACTGCAACCACGTGTAATATCCCGTGATCTTCTAACGGCTTGAGAACTAAGCAAAAAAGGCAGCCTTGCGGCGAAAAAAAGGCGACGGCGGCCGATTTTGTGATAAATTTCGCAACCTATTTAGGAACGAATACTGAAATCGCCATCTCGCCGGCCTGCCGAAGCTCGATCTCCGATCCTGGCTGGCGCTTGCCGTCGATCTCGATAGCCGGCTCGGCGCCTTCCTGCCGCCGCACTTCGATGCGGTACACCGCGTCCGAAAGTCGCAACGTCACCTTGAAACCATCCCAGTGGCTGGGCAGCGCAGGCTTCACCGACAGGCGGTTTCCCTGCTTCCGGATGCCGAGGATGCTCTCGACCGCCGCCCGATACATCCAGCCCGCGGATCCCGTGTACCAGGTCCAGCCGCCGCGGCCGCCCTTATCGAGAGACGAATAGACGTCCGCCGCCACGACATAGGGTTCCGTGCGGTACCGCTCAGCAGCCTCCTCGTCGAGCGCATGGTTGACCGGATTGAGCATCGAGTAGCAGCGATAGGCCTCGTCGGCCCTGCCCATCTCGGCAAGCGCGATGACGAACCAGGTGGCGGCATGCGTGTACTGCCCGCCATTCTCGCGCACCCCCGGCGGGTAGCTCTTGATGTAGCCGGGCTCCTGCGCCGTATCCTGGAACGCTGGCGTGAACAGCTTGATGATCTTGAGCTCGTCATCGACCAGGAACCGCGTCGCCGCTTCCATGGCGGTGCGCGAGCGCACCGGATCCCCGCCGCCAGACATCACGCTCCACGACTGCGCGATGGAATCGATGCGGCATTCGTCGGAATTGCGCGAGCCGAGCGGCGTGCCGTCGTCATAGCTGCCGCGCCGGTACCACTCGCCGTCCCAGGCCGCGTTCTCCAGCGCCTGCTTCAGCCGGTTCGCGTGCTTCTCCCAGGCCTTGGCGCGCTTGGCGTCGCCCTGCGTCTTGGCGATGCCCGCAAAATTGCCGAGCGTCTTGAGGAGGAACCAGCCGAGCCAGACGCTTTCGCCCTTGCCCTCCTCGCCGACGCGGTTCATGCCGTCGTTCCAGTCGCCGCCGAGGATCAGCGGCAGGCCGTTGGCGCTTGTCCGCTTCACGGCAAGGTCCAGCGCCCGCACGCAGTGCTCGTAGACACTGGCTGTTTTTTGCGAGACCTCGGGCGTGAAAAAGGCATCGTGCTGGCCGGGCTCCAGCGGATCGCCTTCGATATAGGGCACCTGCTCGGTCAGGATGCTGTCGTCGCCGGTGACCCGAATGTACCGGTGCACGGCATAGGCCAGCCACACCACGTCGTCCGAGATGATGGTGCGCACGCCCGCCCCGGTGCGCGGCAGCCACCAATGCTGCACGTCGCCTTCCTGGAACTGTCGCCGCGTGGCGTTCAGGATCTGCTCGCGCGCAAGCTGCGAATCGTGCAGCAGCAGCGCCAGCGTATCCTGCAACTGGTCGCGGAAGCCGAAGGCGCCGCTCGCCTGGTAGAAGGCCGAGCGCGCACGGATGCGGCAGGCGACGCTCTGGTAGGGCAGCCAGTGATTGACCATCGCGTCGAAAGACTGGTCCGGCGTCTCCACCTGCAGAGTGTCGAGGAAGCCACGCCATTCCTTTTCGGTTTCGGCAAGCCGCACGGAAAAGTCCTTGGCCCGATGCTTTTCGACAAGCGCGCTGGCTTCCGCGGGGGAATCGGCATCGCCGAGAAGCCAGAGCAGAGCGATCTCGCCGCCTGCCGGGACCTCGACATCCCTAGCCATCGCCGCGCAAGGGTCGTTGCCTGCCTCGACCTTGTCCGAAAGCGCGGCGCCCGCCGCAACCGCCTTCGGCAGTTCGACGGTTCCGCCCCGGCCGATGAATTCGTGGCGATCGGCAGTCACCGACTGGGCCGCGTCGTCACTCGCGAGGAAGGCTGTCCGGTCGCCGAAATCGAGACTGTAGGGATTACGCGCGAAAAGCGCGCCGGTCTGGGCGTCCCGTTCGGGCACGATGGCCGGCGCCGACTGGGCGCGGTTGTTGCCGAGCACCCATTCGACATAGGCATAGATCCTGAGACGCGCCGGGACCGAACTGTCGTTGCGGACGGTCAGCCGCGACAGCTTCACCGGATCGGCAGGGTCGACAAGCTGCGTCAACTCCAGTGTCAACGGACCGCGCCTGGCGGTAAAGGTCGAGAAACCTTGCCCGTGGCGCGCTTCGTAGCTCGTCGAAGCGTCGGGCGCGACCGCCGCGAAGGGCGAGAAGGTCCGGCCGCTGGCTAGGTCGTGGACGTAGAACGCCTCGCCGGGCCGGTTGGTGACCGGATCGTTCGCCCACGGCGTCAGCTGGAAATCGCGGCTGTTGCGGCTCCATGTGAAGGTCGCGCCCTCGGCCGAGACGTGGAAGCCGAAGCCGCTGTTGGCGATGACGTTGATCCAGGGCTGCGGAGTGGCACCGCCCGCGGGGAGGCGCACCACATAGGTTCGGCCGTCCTCGGCAAAGCCGCCGATGCCGTTCCAGAACATCAGGCCATCGCCGGACGGGACATCCG
>JAEYXI010000681.1 GCA_023428515.1 Pseudomonadota bacterium
CCACCACCATGTCGTCGACATAGCGGCCCATGCCGGTGATGAACCTCTTGTCCTCTTTTCGCGCGACGCGCGCTCCGATTCCTTCAATTCCCATCAGAATTCTCCTCCAGAACCGTGATGTGAACAAAAACCGCGGGGTCCAGGGATACGGCGCGCGCCAAGCCTTTGGAGATGCATGGCGATTTGGTGTCGCGCCTTGCCCGGGATGCGGATTCTATCCACGCCGGGAAATCCTCAGGCCGCCTTGGCGCTGCCCGCTCCGCCCTTCGCCATCGCCTCGGACGCCGCCAATATCGCCTTGACGATGTTGTGATATCCGGTGCAGCGGCAGATGTTGCCTTCTAGCTCCGCGCGCACTGTCTTCTCGTCGAGTCCGCCAGGATGCCGGCGGATCATGTCGGTCGCCGCCATGATCATGCCGGGCGTGCAGAAACCACACTGCAGCCCGTGGTTCTCCTTGAAGGCGATCTGCACAGGATGCAGTTCCGCACCGCTGGCAAGCCCTTCAATGGTCACGATTTCCGAGCCCGAGGCCTGCGCCGCAAGCGTCGTGCAGGACTTCACCGCCTTGCCGTCGATATGCACCACGCAGGCGCCGCATTGCGACGTGTCGCAGCCGACATGGGTTCCCGTAAGTCCCAGATTTTCCCGGAGAAATTGGACCAGAAGCGTCCGGTCCTCCACCGTCGCGCTGACGTTCTTGCCGTTCACCACCAACGATACGTCGGCCATGTTGCCTCCCTTGGTCTCACCCTAGGTACCCTGCCGAATTCGAACCGGCTGAACGCAGCCTATATCCACAACGCGCTGCGAGAAAAGCGTTTTTCGTCTGCGTAATAACGACAATGCCCGCGGGCGAGCGCGGGGCATATTGAACTTTCGGTGAGAAGCGCCCTATTCCGCCGCTTCGGCGAGCGGGGCGTCATCGGCATCGGGATCGCCCGCGGCCGTTTCGCAGCCGATATCCGGAAAGGCGACGATCCGCTTTCCGTGGAAATCGGTGCGCACCACCGCGACGCCCTGCTCCTCGAAATAGGTGAGAAGCCGGCGCGCGCGCCGCGTCGAATGCGTGCCATAGGCGCGGGCGAGCGCGGAATCGGGCGGGCATGGCTCTCCCGCGATCGCCGCCTTGGCAACGAGGAGAAGCACAGACTGGAGGTCCTCCGGCAAGGTCTGCGAGAGCGCAAGCGCCTGCTGCCAAGGCTCGCCGGCCGCCAGTTCGGCATCGATGCGGGTCCTGGCGACAGCAAGCCGGCGCCTGAATTCCGGAAGGCCCGAGGGAACGCCCGGCAGCCGCCGGATGCGGCAGCGCACGAGAAAATCCTGGTAGAGCACGGCGTCCGTGCGGAACGCAGCGTCGGGGTCGTCGATCATCTCGCTGATAATGGAGGCGATCGTCTCCTCACGCTCCGCTTCGTCGACGACGGCAAAGACCGGCTCGGATGCTGCCTCCGGTTCCGGTTTCGACCGCGCGAGCTGCTCCATAATGTCGGCCGTGGCGGTCGGTGGCGGCGGGCGGTGACGGCGTACGGGCTGGCGCATCTCTTCCGGGCCGGGCGTCAGGATCAGGCTCTGCACGTCCTCCACGGCTTCCGGCAGCGGCGTCAGCTTGGGACTGACCGAGCGCGCCGATGTCTCGACCGCGCCGATGGCGATGGGCAGCGGACGTCGCGACAGTGCCGGTCCGAGTGCGACAAAATTTCCGCGGCTGAGGTCGCGGAACATTTCCGCCTGTCGGCGATCCATGCCGAGGAGATCGGCCGCGCGCGCCATGTCGATATCGAGAAAGGTCCGGCCCATCAGGAAGTTGGAGGCTTCCGCCGCGACGTTTTTCGCAAGCTTGGCGAGACGCTGCGTCGCGATCACGCCGGCAAGCCCGCGCTTGCGTCCGCGGCACATCAAATTGGTCATCGCGCTGAGTGACGTCTTGCGCGCATCGTCCGACACCTCGCCGGCAACGGCAGGAGCGAAAAGCTGCGCTTCGTCGACGACCACCAGCACCGGGTACCAGAATTCGCGGTCCGCATCGAAGAGGCCGTTGAGGAACGCCGCTGCGCCGCGCATCTGCTGCTCGACGTCGAGCCCTTCCAGATTGAGCACCGCCGAAACGCGATGCTGCCTTATCCGCGCGGCGATACCTGCGAGTTCCGTCTCGGTCCGCTGCGCATCCACGACCACATGACCGAACTTGTCGGCCAAAGTGACGAAGTCGCCTTCGGGATCGACAACGATCTGCTGCACCCAGGGAGCGCTCTGCTCCAGCAGACGACGCAGAAGATGCGACTTTCCCGAGCCCGAATTGCCCTGGACGAGCAGACGGGTAGCCAAAAGCTCTTCCAGATCGAGCATGGCCGCTACCCTGCCGGATGCGGTTCCCATCTCGATATCAACCTTCATTCCCTACCCCATTCGAGCCTGGCAGACGCAGCCTGACCCGGCGATCTAGCATTTTGGAAGTCGAGATGCTCGCCCATTGGAAGGAAACCCACAGGAGAGCATCACTGACGCCTGGACCTATGCGAAAACGCTTTGCCGCGTTAGTGCTGTGGACAATATTCCGGGTTGCCGCGGTCGAGGCGACAGCCCCAAGCGATGCGGAGTCTGGCGATGAAAGCCGTTGTTTTTGAAGCGTTTGGCGAAGAGCCGGCGGTCCGCAACGTGCCGGACCCGACGCCCTCGCCCGAAGGCGTCGTCGTCAAGGTGGAGGCGACCGGGCTCTGCCGCAGCGACTGGCATGGCTGGATGGGCCACGATCCGGATATCCGCCTGCCGCACGTTCCGGGCCACGAACTCGCCGGCAGGATTGCCGCCGTCGGCAGCCGCGTCACCCGCTGGAAGGAAGGCGACCGCGTCACCGTGCCCTTCGTCGCCGGTTGCGGGCGCTGCTTCGAATGCGCCTCCGGCAATCACCAGGTCTGCGAGCATCAGTTTCAGCCGGGCTTCACCGCCTGGGGCTCCTTCGCGGAATATGTCGCACTCGACTTCGCCGACATCAATCTCGTCGCCCTGCCCGAGAGCATGGATTTCGCCACCGCCGCCAGCCTCGGTTGCCGCTTCGTCACCTCGTTTCGCGCCGTCGTCGACCAGGGCCACGTTACGCCGGGCGAGTGGGTGGCGGTGCACGGCTGCGGCGGCGTCGGCCTGTCGGCGATCATGATCGCCAGCGCCATGGGCGCCAACGTCATCGCGATAGACCTGACCGACGAGAAGCTCGATTTCGCGAAGAAAATCGGCGCGGTTGCCACAGTCAACGCGGCCAGAACGCCGAACGTCGTCGAGGCGGTGAAGGAGATCACCAATGGCGGCGCACACATGTCGGTCGACGCGCTCGGCCACCCCGGCACCTGTTACAATTCGATCTCGAACCTCCGCCGCCGCGGCCGCCACGTGCAGGTCGGGCTGATGCTCGGCGAACATAGCAGGCCGCAGATTCCGATGGCCGAGGTGATCGCCTACGAACTCGAAATCCTGGGCAGCCACGGCATGCAGGCGTTCCGCTACCAGGCGATGATGGAAATGATCCGCACCGGCAAGCTGAAGCCGGAATTGCTCGTCGGCAAGCGAATCGGCCTCGACGATGCGCCGCAGGCCCTTATGGCGATGGGTGGCTTCGACGGTATCGGGATCGGCGTGATCGACAGGTTCTGACGGAGCAATTCCAGGAAGACAAAAGGTCAGGCCGGCCGCTTCCGGCGCCTCTCGTAAAGCACGATCAGCACATCCGCCGTCAACGCCGGACGGGGGTCGCCTTCCACCTCCACGGTGTTGGCACATCGCACCAGATATTGGCCCGGCCCACGATCATCCACGGAAACCAGTGTGCAGTGCATCCGCACGCGAGCTCCAGATCTGACCGGGGCGATGAAACGAACCGAATCCAGTCCGTGCACAAAGGCTGCTTGGGTGTTTTCGGGGGTCATGTCGATGTCGAGCATCATCGCGCTGACCAATGACAGCGTCAGATAGCCATGCGCGATCGGCTTGCGGAACGGGCTTTCCTTCCGCGTACGCTCGGCATCCACGTGGATCCACTGGCGGTCGCCGGTGCAGTCGGCGAACTGGTCGATCTTCTCCTGGTCGACCGTAATCCAGCTGGAAACGCCGAGTTCCTGGCCGACCAACGCTCGAAGCGCTTCGAAAGTGAGACCTGGTCTCGACATACACCAACCCCGCGCAGGTGCCGCCAACTCTGGCATTCGAACCTGTTTCGAGACCATGAACGGACGTGGCTTGTCAACCGCGCCGGATCGGTCAGCCGGCGAAGAAGATACGCTCGAAAATGTGAAGGGCGATGCCTGCGAGCCCGCCGATCAGCATGCCGTTGAAACGGATGTATTGAAGGTCCCGGCCGATGTTGATCTCGATGAGGCGCGTCAGCTGGGCAAGATCCCATCGCTTGACCTGATCGGCGATGAAGGTCGTGACGCCGCTCTTCTGGGTATCGACGAAGGAAGACAGCGCCACGACGAACCCCTCATTCATGTCCGCGCGAATTTGCAGATCGGTGGCGAGATGCCGCCCAACATCGACGAACATCGACGCCAGATGTTGGCGAATGACCGAATTGTCGGCCTTGGCGTCCTGTTCGATGAAAGTGCGCATGCTTTGCCAGGCGTCCTGCATAAGCCCGCCGAATTCCGGCCGGGCGAGCAGATCGCGCTTCATCTTCTCGGCGCGCCTGGCGTATTCCTTGGAATTCCGCAGGCGTTCGATGAAGCCGCGGACGAAGCGATCGAACTCCTGGCGCATCGGATGATCGGGATCAGCCCTCACCTCTTCGAGCAGCGAGCCGGCGGAGGCGACGATCTTCTTCAGGAGATAGGCGTCGGCGCGGAACAAGTTGAACAGCGACGGCAGTTCCTCCCGGATGCGCTCGCGCATCGTGGCCAGCGCCTGCTCGTCGTTGAGGAACCTTCCGACCACCTTGGTGAATTCGTCGAACAGTCTCTGGTGCCGGCGATCATCGGTGAAAGCAGACAGGAGATCCGCCGCAAGCGGCGCGACCTTGACCTTCTCGATCTCCGCCAGCATGCGCTGCTTGACGAAGTCGCGCAGGCCGGATTGCTCGACCCCCGTCAAGGTCTGCGGAATGAGGCGTGTCACGAAGCGCGAAAGGCCGGCGGCCCGCTCCGGACTGGAAAGCCAGTCCGCCACGAGTGCCGCGAAATCGACCTCCTGCAGCTTCTCGCGCACAGGCTCCGAAGCGAGGAAGTTCACCTCGATGAAGCGGCCGAGATTGTCGGCGATGCGATCCTGGTTTGCCGGAATGATGGCGGTGTGCGGGATCGGCAGTCCGAGCGGCCGCTTGAACAGGGCGACCACCGCATACCAGTCTGCGATGCCGCCGATCGCGGCGGCTTCGGCGAAGGCTGCGACGAAGGAGAGCCAGGGCCAACTGCCCTCGAAAGACTTTGCCAGCGCGAAGATCGCCACGCAGAGGCACAGCGCCCCGGTTGCGATGACTTTCGTGCGTCGGAGGGCGGCGAGCTTTTCCGCATCCTCCATTCCTGCAAGGTCGGTTCCGGTCGCTAAGGACATGAGGTCCGCTCCGTGTTTTTCAAGAAGATATGGACCGCGGAGCCGGTTTACGAAACAGCCGGAATCAATCGGCGGCAATCGCGATCGCCAGGTAGTGGATCACAGGTCCGCAATAGTGCCGGCCATAAAAGTTGATCATCAAAATCAACTTTTATGGCTTCTTGTCTGGAATTGTTCTAAGGAGTAGGCCATATTCCAAGACGACTTACGTTTCGCAAGGACCTTTCCAATGCGGTTGACGCGACAAACCAACTACGCGATGCGCATTCTCATGTATTGCGCCGCCAATGACGGCCGCCTGAGCCGCATTCCCGAAATCGCCAACGCATACACCGTGTCCGAGCTCTTCCTGTTCAAGATCCTTCAGCCGCTGGTCGAGGCCGGCCTGGTGGAGACGGTTCGTGGCCGCAACGGCGGCGTCAGGCTCGGCCGCCCCGCAGAGCAGATCTCGCTGTTCGACGTGGTGCGCGTGACGGAAGATAATTTCACCATGGCGGAATGCTTCGAGAGCGACACTGCCGACTGCCCGCTGATCGATTCCTGCGCGCTCAACTCGGCGCTGCGCGAAGCTCTCAACGCGTTCTTCGAAGTGCTGATGCGCCACTCGATCGCCGACCTCGTGGCGCAAAGGCCTGACATGCGCGGCCTGCTCGGCATCGAGCTGCCGGCCCAATCGCAGGCCTTGGCTGGCTAGCTGGAGCCGGGCGGAAAACCGGCTCCCACTTTTCCTGGAATTTGCTTAGAGCGCTGCCGACTGCGGCAACACGAAAGGCGCGCCTCCGGCAGGCAGGACGCCGACCTTCAGCCTGCACTCGAAGACCCTGGAGATCAGCTCGTCGGAGAGCACTTCCTGCGGCGAGCCTGCGGCAGCCAGCCGGCCGCGATGCATGACGAAGATGCGGTCGGCGAACATGGCCGTCAGGTTGAGGTCGTGGAGAATGGCAACCACCCCTCCCCCACGCGTCGCGAAATCGCGGGCCAGGTTCATGATGATCAGCTGGTGCTTGATGTCGAGGCTGGACACCGGCTCGTCGAGGAACAAATAGCGCGGCTGCCCCTCGAGCACCGGCGCCCAGACCTGGCAAAGCACACGGGCAAGCTGCACGCGCTGCTGCTCGCCGCCTGAAAGCTCCTGGTAGAAACGTCCGGCAAAGCCCTCGAGATCGACGCGGGCGAGCGCCTGTTCCGGCAGGCGTTCATTCTCGCCCGCCAGCGCCCCGGACCTACCGCCCGTCAGTCCCAGCTTCACGATCTCGCGAACGGTGAAGGGAAAGGATAGCGCCGTGGCCTGCGGCAGCACGGCGCGCACCGCCGCCGCCTGCCATGGCTTCATCGACGCGAGGTCGCGACCGTTCATGGTCACGCGGCCTGTGTAGGAAAGCTCGCCCGACAGTGCCTTGAGAAACGTAGTCTTGCCCGAGCCGTTCGGACCGACGATCGCCGCCAGTTCGCCCGGTTTCACCTCGAAATCGACATTCGAGATGATCTTCCGGCCGCCGATGGACACCGATATGTCGTGTGCTTCGATCATATCAGGCTCACAGGTCGAGAATCCCGCGGCGGCGCAGGAGTATCCAGAGGAAGAACGGCGCACCGACGGTCGCCGTCACAATGCCGATCGGCAATTCCGCCGGCGCGACGATCGTCCGGCTGACGGCGTCGGCAAGCAGCAGCATGCTGGCGCCGAGCAGAGCGGACGCAGGCAGCAGATAACGATTGTCCGGGCCGATCAGCAGGCGCAGCAGATGCGGCACGACGATGCCGACGAAGCCTATGCCGCCGCTGACGGCGACGGATGCGCCGACCGCGGCTGAAACCGCCACGATCGCCACGTATTTCAGCCGCTGAACCGGGATGCCCAGATGATTGGCGGTCGCCTCGCCGAGCGCCAGCGCGTTGAGGCCGCGCGACAGGAACGGCGTCGCCAGCAAGGCCAGCACGATGATGGGACCCACCGCGCCGATCTTCTGCCATGTGGCGCCGGCCAGCGAGCCCAGCGACCAGAAGGTCAGGTCGCGGAGCTGCCGGTCGTCAGCGATGAAAATGAGTATGCCGGTGAAGGCCATGGCCATCGCGGCAAGCGCGATGCCGGCAAGCAGCATCGTCGCGACGGAGGTGCGGCCTTGCCTGGTGGAAATCCGATAGAGCACGAGCGTGGTCGCGAGGCCTCCGGCGAAAGCCGCAAGCGGCAGCGTAAAGGCGCCGAACAGCGCGGTGAGCGGCGCCAGCATCGTGGTGCCGAGTACGATGACCGAAACCGCCCCGAGGCTCGAACCCGCCGACACGCCGACGAGCCCGGGATCGGCCAGCGGATTGCGGAACAGGCCCTGCATGACAGCACCCGAAACCGCCAGCGCAGCGCCGATCAGCACGCCGAGGATCACGCGCGGCAGCCTGATGTCGTAGACGATGACCCGGTCGCGCACGGAGAGGGCGTCGGCAGTCGAGAACGACGGGAAAAGCCAATCGCGTACCACCGCGAAAGCCGATGCGTCGGACGCTCCCGACGCCAGGCTGAACAGCACCGTCGCCGCCAGCAGCACGGCAAGGACGAGAAGCGCAAATCGCGCGCGGACCGACCGATCGCCTTCGGGCGCCGTCGTCCGCCTCATGCCGAAGAGGCCGGCTGCGGAATCAACGGCCATCCCCTAGCCCTTGATCTGGTCGCCATAAAGCGAAACCGCGAGTTCGCGAATGGCCCCGGCGGTGCGAGGCCCGAAGCCGAGCAGATAGCCGCCATCCATCCGGATGAGCTTCTTCGCCTGGCCGGCAGGCGTCGACGCGATGGCAGGGTGCGCGAACACGTCCGCTTCGGAAACGCCCAGCGCGTCGCCGCGGTTCATCATGAGGATGATGTCGGGTTTCGCCAGGATGACGGCCTCGTCGGAGAGCTGCTTGTAGCCCGAGTAGCCCTCTACCGCGTTCACCGCACCGGCAAGTTCGATGACGGCGCTCGCCGACGTATGCGAGCCGGCGGCCATGATCTTCCCGCCCTGCAGAGACAGGATGAACAGCACCCTCTTCTTCTCCGGAATGCCTGCCGTCAGCTTCTCGGCGGCGGAGAGATCGGCGTCGACCTGAGCGGAGAGTTCCGCCGCCTTGTCTTCCGCGCCGAACGCCTTGCCGACAACACGGATCTTCTCGAGGATGCCGGCATGGCTGTAGGTCTCGGGTACGGTGATGAAGGGCACGCTCGCCTTCTTCAACACGTCGATCGTTTCCTTGGGACCGCTGCCCTCGACCACGAGAAGCCCGGTCGGATTGACCGAGAGCACGCCCTCCGGCGAGAGCGCGCGCATATAGCCGACGTCGGGCAGCTTCAGCGCCGCCTCCGGATAGAGGCTGGTCGAATCGCGCGCGACGAGCTTGTCCTGTTGCCCGAGCGCATAGACGATCTCGGTCACCGCGCCGCCGATCGACGCGATGCGCGAGGTATCCTTGAAGACTTCGCTCCCCTCTTCGGCGACGGCGCCGGAAACGCCGAGCCCCACAGCCACAAGAAGAGAACCCGCGCGAACCAGGCGCGAAACAGCCCTGAAACCACCCATGGAACCGCTCCTCAGGCCGCGTTCGACTGCGGAATGCGCGGCAGGTTCTCGGCCAGGAAGCGCCAATCGTCCCGCTCCGTTTCACCCTCATGGCGCTGGCCGAAGAACTGGATGATCATCTGGTTGTCGGCGCCATAGGCTTCGATCGAGGTGACATGCCCGTCCTTGGTCGGCTTGCGCACCGCCCAGAGTTCGCGGATGTGATCCATCCTGAGGTGCAGGTGGAAGGTCTCGTCGAGCACGTTGATCCACGGGCCCATCACCTTGATGTTGGCGACCGGGCCGGAATGGATCTGGATGCAGCCGCGATTGCCGACGAAGCACATGATCGGCATGCCGCTGGAAGCCGCATGGTTGAACATGGCGGAAAGGCTTTCGTCGGCGAGCTTCCAGGCATAGTCATCGCCGACCATCCGCAGCGCCTGGTGGCGTGAAAGCTTCAACGTCTTCAGCATGCCAAAGAACTGATGCACGTCGGTCATCCGGCTCCAGCGAGCCCGCAGATCCTCGGCGCTCCCCGCTTCGTCCGTCTCGGGTTCGCTCGCCGGGATTCCCTTGAGCGCGACAGTCGGCGACTGGTCGGACGAGGCGAGCTCGGCAACAAGCTTCTGATAGGCATAAAGGTTCGAAGTGGGGCGCAGATGCACCTTGTGCACCGCATCGCCCGCCTCGTCGAAGAACTGCAGCGAGCGGCGTATCTCGTCACCGTCCCGCTTCTCCACCGCGAAGCCGTGCGCCCACACTTTCGGGAAGATGCGCAGGTCGATGTCGGCGCCGAGCGCCAGCGAGGCATGCTCGCCGACCTGGATCTTGTCGTAGATGCCGATCTTCTCATGGACCGCGCTTTCATTGCGCGTCAGCGCCATGACTTCGCCGACAGCTTCGAGGCCCAGCAGGAGGTCGTTGACGCGCGGCTCGACGCGCTGCACCCCCTCCCCGCAGTGAGCGGCCACCAGCTCGGCTTCGGATATGCCGAGCTGCATGGCGAGGTCGCGCTCCCGCATTTTGGGGTTTTCGGCTCGCGCTGCCCGTATCTGGTGGGGCGCTGGCTTGACGTGCTGGTCCATGTGAGCTGCCTGTCTGCTTGGGTACTACTTGTTGAGGATGAGCTTGCCCTGGCGGGTGATTTTGAGGCGGTAAAGCGAACCGCCATGGTTGATGCCGATCTCGTAGAGGCCGTTGAACAGCGCCTCGCTGGAAACCGTACGCGACGGCATCCTTAGCGGGGTGTATTGCACCTGCTCGTCATGCGCTGCGCGCCTTGGCCGGAACCTGAAGTCGTTCTGGTTGTGAGTATTCATAGTCCGCTCCTTCTGCTGTCGGCTGGGCCGCGTTCCCGGCCGGGCTGAAATGCGATTTGTTTTCTTGACTCGAATAATCAGGTTTAATAGTCAGTGCAATACCGGACAAAGCGAGTCAACATTAACGCGCTCGGGGACAAATGAAAATGCGAGCGAGCGTCATGCCAGCCAGCATCGGTATTCAGGCATTGGAGTTGGGACATGGGGCTGGTTGGGCGCAATATCGCGGTTCTGCTTGGCGGAGCCGCGATGACGGTATTGCTCGGGGTGCAGGCAGGCTGGACGCAGGACGCCCAGACAGATCAAACGGTTCTCGCTGATGGTGAAGCGGTCACCGACGCCGGTCAGCAGCAAACGACCCAACAGGCAGCGCCGCCCATGGCCGGCGCCACTCAACTCGACAAGATCACCATCGTCAGCCGAACCGGCGAGACGGCGATCGAGCAGATGGCCTCGGTCAGCCATGTCGACCAGGAGCAACTGCAGCGCAGGATGGCTGCCACTCAGCAGGATATTCTTTTTGGCGTTCCGGGCGTGACGATGCAGACGGATGCAAACCGCACCGCATCAAGCGTCAATATCCGTGGCCTGCAGGATTTCGGGCGCGTAGCGGTCATCGTCGATGGCGCCCGGCAGAACTTCCAGCGCTCCGGTCACGGCACGCAATCGATGTTCTGGCTTGATCCCGAACTGGTGCAGCAAGTCGATGTGATCCGGGGGCCAGTAGCAAACACCTATGGTTCGGGCGCGATCGGCGGCGTCGTCGTTTTTGACACCAAGGATGCCGACGACTTTCTGCGTGACGGTGAAACTTGGGCAGGCTCAATAACCGGTCAAGTTGACAGCAACGGGCCAGGTTGGACGACCAGCGGCACCGGCGCCTACCGCTTCAGCGACTCCTTCGACGTCCTCGGCAACATCGTCTGGCGTGATTTTGGCGAGTATACCGACGGTAACGGCGACGAGGTGGCCGGAAGCAGTTTCGACATCCTCAGCGGGATGCTCAAGTCGAGCATCCGGCCGACCGAAAACAGCGAGTTGAAGCTCGGCTGGATCGGCGCCCAGGATAGCTGGACCGAGGGCAGCAACGCTTACGAACTTGAGAGCCAACAGAACACCTTTACGGGGCGCTACAACCTCAAGGACGATGACGAGAGCTGGCTCGATCTCCACATCAACCTCGCCTATAACAAGGCCAATCTCGACCAAACCTATCTGACCGACGTCAACCAATACGATTCGCAGACCGGCCTTCCAATCGTGATCCCCGCGGGATCGCAGACAACGTACGACATAGAAACGCCGAGCGTCGATCTCTGGAACACGTCCCGCTTCGAGACGGGCGAAGTCGCTCATGAACTGACCTACGGCGGCGACTGGGTTCAGGATGATGTTGTTACCGTCAGCCCGGCTGGCGGAAGCGACGTCTACACGCCTTCGGGCAAGCGCAGGGTTTCTGGCGCCTACATCCAGGACAAGCTGGTCTGGGAATGGCTGGAGGTCGTCGGAGCGCTGCGCTACGACAGCTACAAGCTCGAGAGTGATGTTGGCGAGGCTTCGGGTGACCGTCTGTCACCGCGCATCACTGTCGGCGTGTCGCCGTTTGAGAACACGGGCCTGTCAGGATTGCAGATCTACGGAACCTATGCCGAAGGCTACCGTTCGCCGTCACTGTCGGAAACGCTGATCAGCGGACTTCACCCGAACGGAGTTGTGTTCCCCTTTCTGCCCAATCCGAACCTTGTCCCGGAAACCGCGCGAACCGTCGAGTTCGGCATCAACTACGGACGTGACGGCATCATTCAGGCGGACGACCGCCTGCGCTTGAAAGCCGCCTATTTCAACAATGACATCGACGACTACATCGGCGGCACGGACATTTCGATCTTTGAGGGCAATCCGGATTGCCCATTCTTCCCGCCGCCGTATTTCCCGACCATCCCGCAGTGCTTCCAGTATCAGAACTTCGCCAACGCCAAGATCGAAGGTTTCGAACTGGAAGGCATCTACGATGCAGCCTGGGGCTTTGCCGGTCTGTCAGTCTCCGTTATCAACGGGCACACCGTGTCCTATGATGGTGAAGTCGAGGACCTGTCCACCATCCCGTCCTCGCAGGTTACCGGCCAGCTCGGTTTCCGGTTCCTCGACGACAAGCTGATCGTCGGTGGTGAGGTCCAGTACAACGGCGCTCCCAAGGGCAATCCGATCGCAGAAGACTATACACTGGTGAATCTCTTCGCGAGCTATCAGGCTACCGAAGACCTGAAGTTCAATGCCCGCGTCGATAACCTCTTCGACGTCGCCTACATCAA
>JAEYXI010000705.1 GCA_023428515.1 Pseudomonadota bacterium
CGTCTGCACGGGGAGCAGAACCGCGAAGGCCTGCCAGATCGCGTCGTAAAGGCCGGCCTTGCGGATCTCGTCGAGATAGATCGCATCGGCCTTGCGCAATATGTCGAGTTTTTCGCGCGTTACGCCACCCGGGCAGCGAATGGCGAGGCCAGGCCCCGGGAACGGGTGGCGGCCGATGAAGCGGTTCGGCAGCCCGAGTTCGCGCCCGAGCGCCCTCACCTCATCCTTGAACAACTCGCGCAACGGCTCCACGAGTTTCATGTTCATGCGCTCGGGCAGGCCGCCGACATTGTGGTGCGACTTGATCGTCACCGACGGGCCGCCGGAGAAGGAGACGCTCTCGATCACATCGGGATAAAGCGTGCCTTGCGCCAGGAATTTTGGCGCGCCCTTGCCGTCCGCGGCGATCTTCTTCGCCTCCGCCTCGAACACTTCGATGAACAAGCGGCCGATCGTCTTGCGCTTCACTTCTGGGTCGGTCTCGCCGGCGAGCTCGGTGAGGAAGAGGTCGGACGCGTCCACATGGACGAGCGGGATGTTGTAGTGGTCGCGGAACATTTTTACGACCTCATCCGCCTCGTTCAGGCGCATCAGGCCGTGGTCGACGAAGATGCAGGTAAGCTGGTCGCCGATCGCCTCGTGGATCAGCACCGCCGCAACCGAGGAATCGACGCCGCCCGACAGGCCGCAGATCACGCGCTCGCTTCCGACCTGCTCGCGGATCTTGCGGATCATCTCGGCGCGATAGGCCGACATGGTCCAGTCGGACTTCAGGCCGACGATGTTGTGAACGAAGTTGGAAAGCAGCTTGGCACCATCAGGCGTGTGCACCACCTCCGGATGGAACATGGTCGTGTAGTAACGGCGACCCTCGTCGGCGGCGATGGCGAAGGGTGCGTTCTCGGAGGTCGCAATAACGTGGAAGCCTTCTGGCAGTTCGGTCACGCGATCGCCATGGCTCATCCAGACCGGATAGCGCTTGCCGACCTCCCAGAAGCCTTCGAAGAGAGGGCTCGCTGCCTTGATCTCCACATCGGCGCGACCGAACTCGGCGGGGTGGCCACCCTCGACCTTGCCGCCGAGCTGGTGGGCAAGCGTCTGTTGGCCGTAGCAGATGCCGAGGATCGGGATGCCGCTCTCGAACACGGCCTGCGGTGCCCGGGGGCTTCCCTCGGTCGTCACGGAGGCAGGACCGCCCGAAAAGATGACGCCCTTCGGCTTCAGCCGCTCGAATGCCTCGGCCGCGTTCTGGAACGGGTGTATCTCACAATAGACGCCGGCTTCACGGATGCGCCGCGCGATCAGCTGCGTCACCTGGCTGCCGAAATCGATGATGAGAATACTGTCGGGGTGCGCGTTGTGCTTCATGGCGGGCGTTTAAAGAAAAGAGTGAGTCGGCGCAATGGGTTGCGCCAACGGGCTTTCATGCTGATTCATGCGGTTCGGAACCCGATTCAACTGCCTGATGTGGCGGATGAAGCAAACCCCTCAAATGCGGATCGTGCCGTCTGCAATCGCGGCTTCAAGCTTCTGCACGGCATCGGCGAGCCTCTCGTCGACCACATGCAGATACTCCAGCCAGTCGCCGATATGGTCAACATCAGTGTCACCGTCCGAGATGCCGCGCAGGCCGACCAGCGGCACGCCGAAGGTCTGGCAAACGCGCAGGCACGCATAGGTCTCCATGTCGACCATGTCTTCGGCGATACCGTCGAATATCGCGCCCGCGATGATCGTCGCGCCGGTCGAGATCGTCGCTTCCTTCACCCCGGGAATACGAACGGGAAGCGGCAGCGTGGCCGGCAGGTCCAGAAAGGGCGTGACGCCTTTCTCGAAGCCGAAAGCCGAGGCGTTCATGTCGCGGTACGTGACCGAGACGGCCTGATAGACTTCCGTGCGCTTGAGGCGACGGCTGCCGGCTGAGCCCAGCGATACGACGAGGTCGGGCGGCGTCCCGACGGCCTTCAGCGCACTAAGAGCCCTGGTCAGCGAAATGCTCGCCTCGACCGGACCGACGCCGGTCATCAGAGGCTGGAATAACTGCTTCAGATGCTCGCCATACTCGGCATCCGCCGCCATGGCGAAGAGCACCCTCTTGCCGGCAAGCGTGGCTAACGGTGGCAATGTCTACCCCTCCATCCCCTCACGGCCGAGGATAGTCATCATCGTGCCCGTCATGGTCGCGATGAGCTTCGCCTCCTCGTCCGAGCCAATGGCATAAGCCTGTCCATCGGCAACCACAATGGTGCGGCCGGGCTTGGTCACTGAACCACGGAAGAGGAACCGCACGCCCCTGCCGGGCGCCAGCAGGTTGACCTTGAACTCGATGGTCAGGACGGCGGCATTTTCCGGCATGATCGACAGCGCGGCATAACCGCATGCCGAATCGAGCGCCGCGGAGATCACTCCGGCATGCAGGAAACCGTGCTGCTGGGTCAGCGCCTGCGAGAACGGCATCTCGATCTCGACGATGCCGGGTGTCACCAGCGCGAGATTGGCGCCTATCGTCGTCATGGCGTTCTGGCGCGCGAAGGAGGCGCGCACGCGCTCCTCATAATCCGGATTGGGGATGATTTTTGCCACCATCTGGCTTCGCCTTCCTTCCCTGCAGCTTATGGCAAAGGGCAAAGTGCGGCGCAATCAATATAATGTTGCAGTGCAACAAGTCAGTTGAGCGCCCAGATCGATGCATTGAGCAATGACGCGAATGCGACCCACGCAGCGTAAGGCACGAAGAGCCAGGTCGAAAGCCGGTCGAGTTTCCAGGCAAAGGCAATGAAGGCGAGTATCGCTCCAAGCAACATAAGGACGACGACCAACGCTGGCCCGATCTGCTCCAGGCCAAAGAATACCGGCGACCAGAGGAAGTTGAGCAAGAGCTGAAGCCACCAGAGCTTCATGACTACGCCTGAGCGTTCACGCCGCCAGATACGCCAGCCGGCTACGGCGATCAGCACATAGAGGAGCGTCCAGACCGGACCGAACAGCCAGTTTGGCGGATTGAAGGACGGCTTTGCGAGCGCCTGATACCACGGACCAGGCGCAGTAAGGGCTCCGATCAGCAACCCGCCGCCCACGACCAGCAATACGAAAGAAGCCAGCGCCCCGCGGCCCGCCATGAATTCCCATCCTTGAGGGTCTTGCCCGTCTATCTGAAGCAAGACAGCCGGAAATCAAGGATCAGCTTTCCCTGCGCAAGGCCGCGAAATAAAAGCCATCGGTGCCGCTTTTCGCAGGAGTCAGCGAAATGCCGCGGTTCTTGTCGATGCGGGCGACGTCTTGGTGGCCAGGCAAGCCTTCCTGCCAGAGGCCAGCATGGTCTAGAGGCGCGAAGCTCTGCTCGCGGCGAAGGAAAGCATCGATCTGACCGGCGTTCTCGGCCGGGAATACCGAACAGGTGATGTAGACGAGGCGGCCACCGGGCTTCACATAGGTTTTCGCCGCATCGAGGATCGCCTTTTGCTCGCCGGTGCGGACATCGAGCTGCTTTTCGGTCAGCCGCCATTTCGCGTCCGGCCGCCTGCGCCACGTGCCCGAGCCGGTGCAGGGGGCATCGACCAGTACGATGTCCATCTGGCCTTCGAGCGGGGCGAGGTCCTGGGCCTTGGAGACGACCTGGACGTTGCGGTTTTCCGAGCGGCGCAGCCGGTCAAAGATCGGCGCAAGCCGCGCCTTCTCGGAATCATAGGCGAAGACCTGGCCCTTGTTCTCCATCGCCGCCGACAGCGCCAGCGTCTTGCCGCCCGCGCCCGCGCAGTAGTCGAGAACCTGCATGCCGGCGGCAGCGCCCGCAAGCCCGGCGACTACCTGCGAACCTTCGTCCTGTACCTCGAACCAGCCCTTCTGGAAGGCTGGCTCGGCCTGCACGTTGGGGTGGCGGCCGGAGCCGTCGATCGGCGGGATGCGAATGCCTTGCGGCGCGAGCGCGGCTGGCGCCGCCTTCATGCCGGAAAGTTCGGCGAGCACCTTCTGCCGGTCGGCTTTCAACGTGTTGACGCGAAGGTCGAGCGGCGGACGCGCCGCGAGGCCGACAGCTTCCGCCACCCAGTCGTCGCCGAAGGCGTCTTGCAGCAACGGCACGCACCAGTCGGGAACATCTGCTCGAATTTCCGGCGGCGCGTCGGCGAGACGGTGGATGTTGGCGAATCGGATCTCGTCCCCGGACAGAGGCGTCGGGGCGAACTTGTCGCCGTCGAGCGCGCCATTCACCGCCTCGGCGGTCTGGTTCCATTCGGTGAGCAGTGCGCCGAAAGCCAGCGCCCGCGGCGTATCAGCGCCAAGCAGCCAAGCTGCCGACCGCTTCCGGCGCAACGCGTCGTAGACGATGTTACCGATGGCGGCTCGATCGCCCGAGCCCGCAAATCGATGCGACAGGCCCCAATCCTTTAACGCATCGGCCACCGGCCGGTGTCGACGCGCAATGTCCTCAAGGACCTCGATGGCCGCTGCAAGTCTTCCGCCGAGGCGCATATGCCGCTCCAGTGCCGGTTTGCCCGAATGGCGGCCTGACTAGCGGCAGGCGGCGTCGGTGGCAAGCGGCAGGCGCGTCAGGCCTGGATGACGACCACCCGCGTGCCGACCGGGACACGCTGGTAGAGGTCGATGACATCGTGGTTCAGCATACGCACACAACCGCTGGAGACGGCATGGCCGATCGTGCTGGGCTGGTTGGTGCCGTGGATGCGGAACATGGTGTCGCGCCCGCCGCGGTAGAGGTAAAGCGCGCGGGCTCCGAGCGGGTTGTGCAAGCCACCGGACACGCCGCCCGCATATTTCAGGTTGCGCGGATCGCGCCGCATCATGTTCTGGGTCGGCGTCCAGCCGGGCCACTCGGCTTTGCGGCCAACGGTAGCGCCGCCGCTGAGCGCGAGACCGGCGCGGCCGACGCCTATGCCGTAACGGATCGCGCTGCCGCCGCCCTGTACGTAATAGAGACGGCGTTGCGGTGTATTGACGACGATGGTGCCGGCGCTCTCGCCTCCGGAATAAGCCACTTCCTGCCGTCGAAGCTCCGGCTTCACCCGATCCAACGGCATGGCCGCCAGCGGGTGGCGCTCGTCAGGACGGGCAGAATAATTCGAGAAGTCCGACCCCGTCGTGCAGCCCGCAGCGAAGAGTGGCAGCCCGAAAATGAAGCCGCGGCGCGAGATTTCCATTTGATCCCCTCGATCATCATTGCCCGTGACGATTCGATAGAAATTTATGGTTAATGAATTCTTTCTCCGCGGCGAGCGCCTTCCGAACACGTCTGCGTTACGCCCAAAAAAAGCAGGCGCGAGGTGACCCGCGCCTGCTCTCAAGTCCGTCGACGCAACCCGTCAGGCGAGATCGAAACGGTCCGCGTTCATCACCTTGTTCCAGGCGGCGACGAAATCGTTGACAAACTTCTCCTTCGCGTCTGCGCTGGCATATACCTCGGCCAGAGCGCGCAACACCGAGTTGGAACCGAACACCAGGTCGACGCGCGTGCCGGTCCACTTGACGTCGCCGGTCTCGCGATCGCGTCCCTCGAACACCTCCTTGCTGTCGGAGGTTGCTTTCCACTCCGTGCCCATGTCGAGCAGGTTGACGAAGAAGTCGTTGGTCAGCGCGCCCGGCTTGTCGGTGAACACGCCATGCGTGGATCCGTCCGTGTTGATGTTGATCGCGCGCAGGCCGCCGATCAGCGCCGTGAGCTCGGGCGCGGTGAGGGACAGGAGTTGCGCCTTGTCGATCAGCAGAGCCTCGGCAGGCACGGCGTAGCGGGCCTTCTGGTAGTTGCGGAAGCCATCCGCATACGGCTCGAGGTAAGAGAAGGACTCGGCGTCGGTCTGCGCCTGGCTTGCATCAGTGCGGCCTGGCGCGAAGGGTACGGCAATGTCGTGACCGGCCGCCTTCGCCGCCTGCTCGACACCTGCATTGCCGGCGAGCACGATCAGGTCGGCGAGCGAGACCTTCTTGCCACCGCGCTGATCCAGGTTGAACTCGAGCTGTATGCGCTCGAGGGCCTTGAGCACCTTCTCAAGCTGCTCGGGCTGGTTGGCTTCCCAATTCTTCTGCGGCTCGAGGCGAATGCGCGCGCCGTTGGCACCGCCGCGCTTGTCGCCACCGCGGAAAGTCGAGGCCGAGGCCCAGGCCGTGGCGACGAGTTCGGACACGCTGAGGCCGGAGGCGAGCACCTTGGCCTTCAGCGCCGCAGCGTCCGCATCGTCGATCAAAGGATGATCGACTGCCGGCACCGGATCCTGCCAGATCAGCTCTTCCCTCGGCACTTCCGGTCCGAGATAGCGCGAGCGCGGGCCGAGGTCGCGATGGGTGAGCTTGAACCAGGCGCGGGCGAACGCCTCGGCGAAGGCCTGCGGATTCTGCAGGAAGCGCCGCGAGATCTTCTCATATTCCGGGTCGAAGCGCAGGGAGAGGTCCGTCGTCAGCATGGTCGGCTTGCGCTTCTTGGACGGATCGTGAGCGAGGGGAATGATCTCGCCTGCATCCATGGCCACCCACTGGTTCGCACCGGCCGGGGATTTCTCCAATTCCCATTCGAACTTGAACAGGTTCTCGAAGAAGAAGTTGCTCCACTGCGCGGGCGTCTGCGTCCAGGTGACTTCCAGGCCGCTGCCGATCGCATCCGCTCCATGCCCCGTGCCGAAGCTCGAGGTCCATCCAAGGCCCTGTGCTTCCAGTTCGCCAGCCTCGGGATCCGCACCCTTATACGACTCAGCCGCCGCACCATGCGTCTTGCCGAAGGTATGGCCGCCGGCGATCAGCGCGACGGTTTCCTCGTCGTTCATCGCCATGCGCTTGAAGGTCTCGCGGATATCCTTCGCAGCCGCGACCGGATCGGGATTGCCGTCAGGGCCTTCCGGGTTGACGTAGATCAGGCCCATCTGGACGGCTGCCAGAGGATTCTCGAGATCGCGCTCGCCGGAATAGCGGCTGAACTTGTTTTCGGGATCGTTGCTCGCCGCAAGCCAGGCGGTCTCACGGCCCCAATAGACGTCCTGATCCGGCTCCCAGGTGTCTTCGCGACCGCCGGCGAAACCAAAGGTACGAAAGCCCATTGTCTCCAGCGCGACATTGCCGGTGAGGATCAGCAGGTCGGCCCAGGAGATCTGCTGGCCGTATTTCTGCTTGATCGGCCAGAGCAGGCGGCGCGACTTGTCGATGTTGACGTTGTCCGGCCAGGAGTTCAGGGGGGCAAACCGCTGCTGGCCACGACCGCCGCCGCCACGGCCGTCGCCGACGCGGTAGGTGCCGGCGCTGTGCCAGGCCATGCGGATGAACTGCGGACCGTAATTGCCGAAATCCGCCGGCCACCAATCCTGCGAATCTGTCATCAACTGGCGCAGATCGTTCTTCAGCGCTTCATAATCGAGCTTCTTGAACTCCTCGCGGTAGTCGAACCCCTTGCCTAGCGGGTCGGACTTGGAGGAATGCTGGCTCAGGAGATTGAGCGGCAGTTGGTTCGGCCACCAGTCCCGATTGGTTCTTCCGCCACCGTGAGCGACAGGGCATTTGCCCAGGCCCTTCTCGTCAGTCTTTGCGTCCATGTCTCTTCTCCGACCCTCGTCTGGAATCCTCGTCGACGTTCCTATCGAACTTTTGTGACCGCTAGAGCGCGGACCCTAAGCACCAAAGCAGCCAAAGGCGCCCGCCGACATCTTCATCGTCACGCGGATCGTCATGCTCTGCCTCCCTCCTTGGGTGGGTGATGTGAATGGGTCCGACACGCCGCATGGCAGCTGCAATCTGGAACAATTCCAGACTAGGCGTGCTTCATGATAAAAACAAATTGCATTTCCTATTCGCTGCGATAATTTTTCCTTATGATCAAACTTACCGTCAGACAGATGGAATATTTCGATGCGCTGGCCCGAACGCTGCATTTCGGCCGGGCAGCCGAACTGGCCGGCGTCAGCCAGCCGGCGCTGTCGACGCAGATCGCGGAGATGGAAGAAAGGCTCGGCTGCCGGCTATTCGAGCGCGGCGGCAAGGCCGTGCGCATGACGGACGAGGCGATGGTTCTGCAGCCGCGCATCGAGCGCCTGCTTTCCGAGTTGCAGGAGATCGAACGCGTCGCGCGTCAGGGACGGATGGCGATGGAAGGCCGCTTCCGGCTCGGCATCATTCCGACGATCGCGCCTTATCTGCTGCCGCATATCCTGCCCGAGATACGCACGCGATTTCCCAAACTGCAGTTGGAGTTGCGCGAGGCGGTCACAAACACGCTGGTCGAGGAAACGGTGGCGCGACGGCTCGACGCCTTCATTGCCGCGGCACCGCTGAGCGACCCGACATTGGTGACCGAGGAGTTGTTCGCCGACCGTTTCTTCCTCGCCGTGCCGGAAGGCGACCCCGAATTCGCAGCGCCCCCGGTGCCGCCGGAAAGCCCGGCGCTGGAGCGGCTGATGCTTCTGGAGGAGGGTCACTGCCTGCGCGAGCAGGCCCTTTCGGTCTGCGGCAGCGTGAAGCCGGTGGCGATGGCGAGCTACGGCGCGACCAGCCTGACCACGCTGTTGCAGATGGTGGCGCATGGCATGGGTGTAACGCTGGTGCCGGAGATGGCGACGGACGCCGCGGGCGCGATGCGCGACCTCAAGATCGTGCCGTTCGCGGAGCCGATGCCGGAACGGACGATCTGCCTGGCGTGGCGGCGCAACCGGGCGCGGCAGGAAGAATGCCTGGAACTCGCCGCCATCATCCGCGAAGTGAACTCGATATCGCCGAACTGATCTCGGCAACGAGCGCCGTATCTCCTGCGGAGCGCTCCTTCAAAGAGCGCACCAGGCAGGCCTGCGAGCGCAGGATCACACCATCCGCGAGAATCTTCAGCCGGTTGGCGCGCAGCGTCGAGCCGGTGGTGGTGATATCGACGATGACATCGGCCGAGCCGGCGGCCGGCGCGCCTTCGGTGGCGCCGAGGCTTTCGACGATGCGATAGACCTGGATGCCGTGCTTCTGCGAGAAGAACTGCTGCGTGAGCCGCCAATATTTGGTGGCGATGCGCAGGCGGCGGCCGTGGCGCTGGCGGAATTCGGCGGCCACGTCGTCGAGGTCGGCCATGGTCTCAACGTCGAGCCAGGAGTCGGGAACCGCGACCACGACATCGGCGGGGCCGAAGCTCAGCCGCGCCTCGATCGCAGCCTTCTGTTCCCAGTCGGCGACGTTCTCGCGCAACAAATCCTCGCCGGTGATGCCGAGGTCGACGCTGCCCTGGCCGATCTCGCCGGATATCTCGGAAGCCGAGAGGAAGGCGATCTCGATGTCGTCGCGTCCTTCGATGCGGGCGCGGTATTTCCTGTCGTCACCCGGCAGGCTGACGGCGAGGCCGGCCTTCGCCAGCGTTTCGAGCGACTGGTCCTTGAGCCGGCCTTTTGACGGGATGGCGAGGGTGATGGTCATGCCGCCCCTCCTGAGGAGGTCGCGGATCGCCCCTCACCCTTACCCTCTCCCCGCAGGCGGGGAGAGCGGGGCACCAACGTTGCGGACAGCCCCTTCTCCCCGTTCTTACGGGGAGAAGTCCCTGGCAGGGGGATGAGGGGCAGCGCCAAACACCTGCTCATTTGTCCCCTCCCCTCAGCGCTTCGATGCGGTCGAGCCAGACGGAGAAGCCGACGCCGGGGATCGGCGATTTCGCGCCGAGCAGCGTGAGCAGGCGGTCGTAGCGGCCGCCACCGACCAAGGGACGCTCATTATCGCCGGCAGAAATCTCGAAGACGAGGCCGGTATAGTAGTCGAGCGGGCGGCCGAAGGCGGCGTCGTAGCGGATGGCGGCGGGGTCGAGCCCTTGTGCCGCAACGGCCGCGACCCTGGCCGAGAAATTGGCAAGCGCCGAGCCGAGCGACAGGCCGGCGGACTTCGCGAAAGCTTCGAGCGCGGCTGCGGCTCTATCGAGTGGCACGTCGATGGCGAGGAAGGTTTCGAGCGCCGAAAAGGCATCGGGCGAGAGGCGCACGCTGCGTAGCTCGGCCTTCTCGACCAGGCGGCGGGCAATCTCCTGCGGGGTGCGGCCGGCGGTCGGCGAGAGGCCGGCGTCGGCCATGTCGGCCGCGATGTACTCAGCCAGACGCTCATGGTCGCCGTCGGCAACCAGCGCGGAAACGGGTTCGGGCAGTACGCCATTCTTCTGGGGATTGGCGAGGTCGGCCAAGGCGGCGGCCAACTGGTCGGCCGAGCCGAAGGCGCGGGCAAGCCGCATGCGCCAGCCGCGCGGCAGGCCGAGAGCGGCGAGCACCGCCTCGAAGATCGTCTGGTCACCAAGCGTCACGGCAAGGGGAAGGCCGGGCAGGTTAAGCGCCAGCAGAGCATGAGCGTCGGCCACCGAGCGGGCGTCGGCGCGCGGAATGTCCTTGTCGCCGAGATCCTCGATGCCCGCCTGGAAGAATTCGTTGCCGCCCTCGCGGCGCTGGCGGAACACCTCGCCGAGGTACGAATAGCGGCGCGGCGTGCCGGCCTGGCTGGCAATGTGGTCGAGGCAGACGGGGATGGTGAATTCCGGGCGCAGGCAGAGGGTGGCGCCCGTCTCGCTCTCGGTCAGGAAGATGCGGCGACGAAGGTCCTCGCCGGCCATGTCTAGGAAGGGATCGGCGGGCTGGAGGATGGGCACCTCGACGGAGTTTGCACCACGGGAGGTGAAGAGCGCGAGGATGTCCGGGGCGATGGAAGGATAGCGGGAAGTCATGGCACCGCCCCTCTCT
>JAEYXI010000017.1 GCA_023428515.1 Pseudomonadota bacterium
GAGCATATCCCGCGCGTCACCGAGCGCTTCTATCGCGTCGACATCGACAACAGCCGCAAGGGTACCGGGCTCGGCCTTGCCATCGTCAAGCACATATTGACCCGCCACAACGGACGGCTGACGATCAAGTCCACCCTCGGCGAGGGCGCGGCCTTCACCGTCCACCTGCCGGTGAAGTGAGCCTCAGTAGGTCGTGCGGCCGCCCGAAAGGTCGAAGGTCGAGGCGGTCGTGAAGCTGTTGTCGCGGCTGACCAGCCAGGCGACCATCGACGCCGCCTCGTCGACTTCGAGGAAGCGCCCGCGCGGGATGCGCACGAGCATGTAGTCGATGAATTCCTTGGTCAGCGTTTCCAGGATGCGGGTGTTGGCGGTGGCCGGGGTCACCGCGTTCACCGCGATGTCGTATTTGGCGAGTTCCTTGCCAAGCGACTTGGTCAGGCCGAGCACGCCGGCCTTCGCCGCGGAATAGGCGGAGAGGTTCGGGTTGCCTTCCTTGCCGGCGACGGACGAGATGTTGACGATGCGGCCGTAGTTCCTCGCCTTCATCGACGGGATCACCACCTTGTTCACGTAGAAGGTGCCGTTGAGATTGATCTCGACGACGCGCCGCCACTCGTCCGGGTCGTAGTCTTCGAGGGTCGCATTATTGCCGGCCACCCCTGCTGAATTGACCAGGATCGACACCGGCCCGACCTCCGCCTCGGTCTCGGCATGCGCCCGCTTCAGCCCTTCGAGATCGGTGATATCTACCTTTTTGGCGAACGAGCTTTCGCCGAGCGCCGAAGTGGCCGCCGCAAGGGCGTCCGCGTTCATGTCCCACAGGCTGACCTTCGCTCCCGAGGCGAGCAGCCGTTGGGCGATGGCGAAGCCGATGCCCTGCGCGCCGCCGGTCACCACGGCGGTCTGCCCCTTCAGATCGATCTGGTTCATGAAAATCGGTTCCTTCCCATATGCTCCGGCTCGACTGACAGGATGTCGCGGTCATCGTCAAGAGCCAGGCGTGCTGCTTCGCGTGCCTTTTCGCGGCTAATTTCCCGCTTGCCGCTGCTCCCCGGCAAAAACCGCGGAATGCCTTGCTTCCGGTTTCTTTTTTCTGTCATCTGATTAGCCTATCAGCAACGCTAGAGAAGCCTGTCACCCCGAGTCGCCGTTAGTCGCTATGAACACGCATATAGTCCATGCCTATGATGAGGATCTGAAGTACCTCGGCAACCGCCTCGCTGCCATGGGTGGCCATGCGGAGCGCATGGTCGATCAGGCCGTGCTGGCTCTGGTCAATTCCGATGCCGGTCTCGCCCGCAAGGTCATCGCCGACGACGAGTTCCTCGATGAGACGCAGCGCGAGATCGACGACAAGGCGATCCTGCTCATCGCAAAGCGCCAGCCGATGGCCGACGATCTGCGCCAGGTGGTCGGCACGCTTCGCATCTCCGCCGATCTCGAACGCGTCGGTGACCTCGGCAAGAACATCGCCAAGCGCGTTGTCGCCGTGACCGAGGCGCGCCAGCCGCTCAGCCTGTTCCGCGGCCTGCAGGCACTGGCCGAGCTCGCGCTGACCCAGCTCAAGGAAGTGCTCGACGTCTATGCCTCTCGCTCGGTCGATCGCCTTGCCTTCATGCGCGACCGCGACGACCAGATCGACGCCATGTACACGTCGCTGTTCCGCGAGCTCCTCACTTACATGATGGAAGACCCGCGCAACATCACGCCCTGCACGCACCTCCTCTTCTGCGCCAAGAACATCGAGCGCATCGGCGACCATGCCACCAACATCGCCGAGACGATCTTCTACATCGTCACCGGTGAGCAGATGCCGATCGACCGGCCCAAGGAAGACAAGAGCCACGACGTCGTCGTGTCGGATCAAAAAGGCTAAGTCGGCAGGCCAGCTCCGGAACAACGAACAAGAGAAAGCCGCGGTCGCATTTTGCAGGCCGCGGCTTTTTTCTGTTCACTACGTAAGTCCCTTAGCGGTTCCGCCGCCGCTCCGCTGCCGGCTGGAAGGCGACGCGGGAATGGTAGGTGCAATATGGTCCCGTCTCGGCCGTGTCGTTGCCGCAGAACGAGAAGTCTTCCGTCAGCGGGTCGCCGTTCGGCCATTTGCAGGTGCGCTCGGAGAGCTGCACCAGTTGCAGGCGGCGCGAGATCGGCACCACCACGTCCTCGGCCGGCCTGTAGCGCACGACCGGCACGGCTTCGAACTGCGTCTGCAGCGCGGTCGCGCCGATCGAGGTGGTGATCGAACGCGTGACGGTCGAGGCTCGGCTCACGCTCTTGACCCCGCCGGCCGCCGACGCGGTCTTTTTCTGCCGCGGCGCTGCAGCCGTGGTGCGCCCGCGGCTCGACAGCTTCAGCCTATGCACCTTGCCAATCACGGCGTTGCGCGTGACCGAGCCCAGCTGAGCGGCGATCTGGCTGGCGCTCAGGCCCTCCGACCACAGTTTCCTCAGAAGTTCGACGCGTTCGTCCGTCCAGTTCATGGCTAGGGCGCTCCATTGAACGTGCTGAATCCAGAATCCATCGCTGTCCCGGCGCTGCCGGGCTCGACACCACATATACGCTTAGGATTAGGGTTGCCGCACGAGATGTAGTCTTTGGTTGGCTTCAAATTACTCTATTGGCTGACTCGGTGACAAGAGTCCGAAATGCAACACGAATCGGTTTTTTCGGTTTTCCCCAACTTGCCCGCGTGCATTCGTGGACTAGCGGGGAAAGGCTCGTGTCACGCCGGCCGCTCGACGTTTCCGTTGACTTCACAGCCGAAACTCACAATATGGCCTCGGTTGGCCGCCGCTTGGGCGGCTTTTTGATTTTTGGCCGCATCGCGGGCAGAAAGCCGCCTTCGCGGTATTGCCCCGGATGCCGGCTCCGGAGACGCATATAATGAGCGGTTCGGCGCTTTTCGATACCTTTGCGCGGGCGCCCCTTTCTTTCGAGCGGGGCGAGGGCAGTTGGCTCGTCGCCAGCGACGGCCAGCGCTATCTCGATTTCGGCGCCGGCATCGCCGTCAACTCACTCGGCTACAGCCATCCGCATCTGGTCGCCGCGCTCACCGAGCAGGCCGGCAAGCTGTGGCATCTCTCCAACCTCTACGAGATTCCGGAGCAGACGCGTCTCGCCGAACGGCTGGTCGCCTCGACCTTCGCCGACAAGGTGTTCTTCACCAACTCCGGCGCCGAGGCGGTCGAGGGCGCGATCAAGACGGCGCGTCGTTATCAATATGTCAGCGGCCATCCCGAGCGCTTCCGCACCATTACCTTCGAAGGCGCCTTCCACGGCCGCACGCTGGCCGCGATCGCCGCCGGCGGGCAGGCGAAATACCTCGAAGGTTTCGGGCCGAAGGCCGACGGCTTCGACCAGGTGCCGTTCAACGACATCGACGCCGTCGAGAAGCTGATCGGCCCTGAGACCGCCGCGATCCTGCTCGAGCCGGTGCAGGGCGAGGGCGGTATTCGCCCGTTCCCGACGCAGTCGCTGAAGCGCCTGCGCGAGCTTTGCGACAAGCACGGCCTGCTGCTCATCTTCGACGAAGTCCAGTCTGGCGTTGGCCGCACCGGAAAATTCTTCGCCCATGAATGGTCCGGCGTGACGCCCGACATCATGGCGGTCGCCAAGGGCATCGGCGGCGGCTTCCCGATGGCCGCTGTGCTTGCCACCGCCGAGGCGGCGAAGGGCATGACGACGGGCATCCACGGCACCACCTTCGGCGGCAACCCGCTCGCCATGGCGGTCGGCAACGCCGTGCTCGATGTCGTGCTCGCCGATGGCTTCCTCGACGAGGTGAACCGCAAGGCGCTCCTGATGAAGCAGGGGCTCGCCGCGATCGCCGACGAGTTCCCCGAGGTGATCGAGGGGATCCGCGGCGAAGGGCTGCTGCTCGGCGTCAAGTGCAAGGTGCCCGCCGCCACATTCAACGCGGCGCTGCGCGACCAGAAGCTGCTCGCGGTGCCGGCCGGCGACAACGTCATCCGCCTGATCCCGGCGCTCACCGTCACCGACGCCCACATCCGCGAGGCGCTCGACCGCATCCGCGCGGGTGCCGCTGCCGTGTCGGCGTCGCTCGCCGTCGCTGCCAAGTGATCCGGAGCGTTTAGATGTCCGGTATCCGTCATTTCACCGATCTCTCCACCGTCCCTGCGCCGGAGCTGCGCGGCATGCTCGACGACGCCGCCGCGCGCAAAGCTAGGCTCAAGGCCGGCGAGCGCTCAAAACCGCTCGACGGCAAGGTGCTGGCGATGATCTTCGACAAGCCGTCGACCCGCACGCGCGTCTCCTTCGACGTCGGCATGCGCCAGCTCGGCGGTGAGACGATCATGCTGACCGGCACCGAGATGCAGCTCGGCCGTTCCGAGACCATCGCCGACACCGCCAAGGTGTTGTCGCGCTATGTCGACTCCATCATGATCCGCACCACCGACCATGCGCGGCTGCTCGAACTCACCGAGCACGCCACCATCCCCGTCATCAACGGCCTGACCGACGACACGCACCCCTGCCAGCTCATGGCCGACATCATGACCTTCGAGGAGCATCGCGGCCCGGTGGCCGGCAAGACCTTCGCCTGGACCGGCGACGGCAACAACGTGCTCCACTCCCTGCTCGAGGCTTCGGCGCGCTTCTCCTTCAAGCTCAACGTGGCGACGCCCGACGGCAGCGAGCCGCAGCAGAAATATGTCGAGTGGGCGCGCGCCAATGGCGGCAAGGTCCGTCTCACGCACTCTCCTGAAGAGGCGGTGGCCAACGTCGATTGCGTCGTCACCGACACCTGGGTGTCTATGAATCAGGAGCATCGCGCGCGCGGCCACAATGTCTTCGGCCCCTACCAGGTGAATGCGGCGCTGATGGCCAAGGCCGCCCCCGACGCGCTGTTCATGCATTGCCTGCCGGCGCATCGCGGCGAGGAGGTCACCGACGAGGTGATCGACGGGCCCCATTCGGTCGTGTTCGACGAGGCGGAGAACCGGCTGCATGCCCAGAAGGCCGTCCTCGCCTGGTGCCTCGGCGCTTGAAGCTCGCCCCGGTGATGCCTATCTCCGGCGCATCACCCCAAAAAGAGGCGCTGCGACGCATGCTCGCTTGCGAGCATCGCTGCCCGCCGGAGATGTGCCATGTTGGATATCGCGAACGTGCCTGACGAACAGAGAAAGCTCGGCGACTTCGGCTTTGCCGGCGACGACCACGTCGTACCCTTCGAGGTGGGGCCGCTCGACGCGCGCGGCCGCATCATCCAGCTCGGGCCGCAGCTCGACGCGATCCTCGCC
>JAEYXI010000107.1 GCA_023428515.1 Pseudomonadota bacterium
CGCGCGCGCCGCTGGGGTGGGGGGCTGGGGTCGTGGCCATGCTGGCGGTCGCGGCGATGGCGACGCAGAACACGTTGCTCCACCTGAGCCGCGCCCACGCTCCGACCACCGCCGTGATGACCGGCAACGTCGTCGCCTGCACGCTCGCGCTCGTCACCATGGCGACGAAGGGGCCCGGCTGGGAGATGCGTCGCGCGGAGGCCCTGGCCCAGTGGCGCGCCACATGGCCTATCGCTGTCGGCTTTCTCTCCGGGTGCGTGATAGGCTCGCTTGCAGCCAAGCTGCTGGTCGATGGAAGCTGGCTTGTCGCGGCGGTGGTTTCCGCTGCGATCTGGGGCAGCCAGTTGCGTCGGTGAGGTCAGGTTGGTCGCGCCATTTCAAAGGCCTGGAGGAGCACCCCTATGATCCGTTGCGTGCGCATGTGGACCGGACCGGACGGCAACTCGCTGTTCGAGGAGGGGGTGATTACCTTGAAGGAGGGCGCGCGCGGCGATTTCGTCGGCCTTCCCGTCAAGGCGCAGCAGATCTCGTTCCAGGAGACGCGTTCCGGCGGCTCCTACGAATGGCATCAGGACCCGGTGCCGCGCTTCGTCGTCACCCTGTCCGGCACGCTGGAGTTCGAGACCAAGTCCGGCGCCACTTTCACCATCCGGTCGGGCGACATCCTACTGGCCCAGGACAACAGCGGCTCCGGCCACACCTGGAAGCTCATCGGCGATGAGCCCTGGCGCCGCGCCTATGTCGTCTATGAAGACGGGGGCAACCTGGGTTTCACCGCAACGTCCAGCAAGGAGCCGTCCGAATGACCAGCCCGGCAACCTCCCGCACCGACATCGTGCTCATCGGCGCCGGCATCATGGGCGCCACGTTCGGCACGGTGCTGAAGGAGCTGAACCCCGCCTACAGCATGATGATGTTCGAGCGCCTCGGCGATTGCGGACAGGAAAGCTCCCAGTCCTGGAATAACGCCGGCACCGGCCACGCCGCGAACTGCGAGCTGAACTACACGCCGCAGCGGCCGGACGGCACGGTGGATATTTCCGAGGCCCTGAAGGTCAACACGGAATTCGACCTGTCGCGCCAGCTCTGGGCCTATCTGGTGGAGAAGGGGGCGATCCCCGACCCGCGCGCCTTCATCCATCCCTGCCCGCACATGAGCATGGTCTGGGGCACCGAGAACGTCGCCTTCCTCAAGGCGCGCTTCGAGGCCATGACCGCGAACCATTGCTACCACGGCATGGACTATACCGAGGACGGCGCCGAGATCGACCGATGGGCGCCGCTGACCATGGAGGGGCGCGATCCGAACCAGCCGGTCGCCGCCACCCGCATCGTCACCGGCACGGACGTGGACTATGGCGCGCTGACCCATCTGCTCGTCGCCCACCTCAAGGCGCAGCCCGGCTTCAGCCTGAACTACAACACCGAAGTGGTTGGGCTTGACCGCGAGGCGGACGGCCGCTGGCGCGTGACCTTCGAAGACACCAGCGGGGGGGAGCGCCAGTCGGTGTCGGCCGGCTTCGTCTTCATCGGCGCGGGCGGTGCATCCATCGAGCTTCTGCAGAAGTCCGACATTCCCGAAGGCAAGGGCTATGGCGGCTTCCCCGTGAGCGGCGTCTGGCTGCGCTGCGACGTGGACGCGGTCACCCAGCGCCATCATGCCAAGGTCTATGGAAAGGCCTCCACCGGCTCTCCTCCCATGTCCGTGCCGCATCTGGACACGCGCGTGATCGGCGGCAAGACCTCGCTGCTGTTCGGTCCCTATGCCGGCTTCTCCACCAAGTTCCTAAAGCACGGCTCCCTGACCGACCTGTTCGAATCCATCACCCTGGACAACATCGTGCCGCTGCTGGACGTGGCGCGGCACAATGTGAAGCTGACCGAATATCTCATCGGCCAGGTGCTCCAGACGCGCCATCACCAGTTCGAGATGCTCAAGGCCTTCTTCCCCAATGCCCGCCGCGCGGACTGGCAGGAGGCGGTGGCCGGGCAGCGCGTGCAGGTCATCAAGCCGTACAAGGACGGGGGCGGCTACCTCGAATTCGGCACCGAGATCGTGCCGGCGGCCGACCATTCGCTGGTCGCCCTGCTCGGCGCGTCTCCCGGCGCCTCGACGGCGGCGGCCATCGCCATCGAGGTTCTCCAGGCCTGCTTCGCCGACAAGCTCACCGATGACGCCTGGTTGCCGGCCCTCAAGAAGATCATTCCCACCTACGGCATCGATCTCAGCAAGGATGCCGATGCCTGCCGCACCACCCGCGCGGCCACCGCGGCACTCTTGAAGATCGATAATATCTGAGCCGCCGATCTGGACGTTGGTCGAGCCAGCCCGCCCTCAACAAACGGGCTGGCTCTTCGCGCCGCCGATCTAATTTCTCCACCGCCGCGCAAGCCGGCGGCAAGAGGAATAAGATATGCTGTGTTTTCGTGCTGGTCATGCATTCTGACGAGATTCCAGCCATCGCGTTTTCCAATTGCTATGGGCGGCAAAACCGATGCCGCTCAAGGCGGCCTCTACATTTGGAGG
>JAEYXI010000144.1 GCA_023428515.1 Pseudomonadota bacterium
CCCAACCACCACATCACCAAGCCGGTGCTGATCGGCGAGATCCAGGCCGATGGCCAGATGGAAACCGTGTGGCAGACTTCCGGTCTCGTGGTCGGCGACGAGTGGTCCGATTACCTGCCCGATTCCAAGGACCTGATCGCCGATTGGCGCGCTCCGATGTCGTGCGGCAACTTCAACGTCGCAACGGGAAAATGCGGCGGCAAAGGCACGACCAACTGACGCGGCAGGCGTGAGCCTGTCGCGAAGAAGCTCCGGGCGAATTCCCTCCTCTTCGCCCGGAGCGTCCCGATCACAACAAGGTCTGCTCGCTCCGTGACCATTCTGTTCAGACGGTTGCTGCTGACGATCCTGATGGCGCTCGCTGTCGTCGTGCCGTCCCAGGCCGCCGATGAGGCTGCGTTGCGCACGATTGTCGCGAAGTTCGCGGCGGCGAAGGGGTTTCCCGCGACCGAAGCGATCGTGCGGGAGTTGGCCGCGACCGGCGACGCAACAGTCGAGCGACCGCTCGCCGCGCTTGCCGAGGGCGACCTCTATTTCCGCAAATCGGATTCTGCTGTTTTCATCGGGGCAGAGGCCGGACAGGCGGTCAGGCTTTCCGATCCGCTGACCGGCGCCGAAGCGGGCGAGGAACCGAAGGCCGCCGTCACCAAAATCCGCGTCAACAACAGTTTGAGGCGGACCATCCGCGACGTGCTCGGTTCGCTCACGCTCGGTTCCGACGATCCTGCCGCCCGGCTCGCCGCCGCCGGGACGATCTTCGGCAACCCCGATCCGGAAGCGATCGCCGGCCTCGATGCGGCGATTGCCAATGAGACGGTATCGAGCGTCAGGGCGGCGCTCGAACAGGCGCGCGCCGCGGCAGTGCTGCAGTCCGACTTGCCGGAAGCAGATAAACTGACGGCCATCGCTCTTATCGCTTCTCGCGGCGATCGCGCCGCGCTGTCGCTGCTGACGGGCTACGAGGCTCGCGCCGAAGGGTCGCTGAAGGACGCGGCGGGCTCTGCCATCACGCGCATGACCTCGACGCTGGCCATGTGGTCGGCAGCGCAGAATGTCTGGTACGGCCTGTCGCTCGGCTCGGTGCTCTTGCTCGCCGCCATCGGTCTCGCCATCACCTTCGGCGTCATGGGCGTCATCAACATGGCGCATGGCGAGATGGTCATGCTCGGCGCCTACACGACCTTCGTCGTGCAGAACGTCATCCGTACATCCTTTCCCGGCCTCTTCGACTGGTCGCTGGCGATCGCGCTGCCGCTCGCCTTTCTCGTCGCCGGCGGGGTTGGCTTAGCCATCGAGCGCGGCATCATCCGCTTCCTCTACGGTCGGCCGCTGGAGACGCTGCTCGCCACCTGGGGCGTGTCGCTGATCCTGCAGCAGGCGGTCCGCTCGATCTTCGGGCCGACCAACCGGGAGGTCGGCAACCCCTCCTGGATGTCAGGCGCCGTCCAACTTGGCGAACTCTCGATCACCTGGAACCGTCTCTGGATTCTCGTCTTCTCGCTGGCCGTCTTCTTCCTGCTGCTCTTTGTCATGAAGCGCACGGCCTGGGGCCTGCAGATGCGCGCTGTGACGGCCAACCGGCGCATGGCCTCGTCGATGGGCATCAGGACGCCGTGGGTCGACGCGCTGACCTTCGCGCTCGGCTCCGGCATCGCGGGCATTGCCGGCGTCGCGCTCAGCCAGATCGACAACGTGTCGCCCAACCTCGGCCAGGGCTACATCATTGACAGCTTCATGGTCGTAGTGTTCGGCGGCGTCGGCAATCTCTGGGGTACGCTGGTCGGCGCCTTCTCGCTCGGCGTACTCAACAAGTTCCTCGAGCCTTATGCCGGCGCGGTGCTGGGCAAGATCCTGGTGCTGGCGCTCATCATCCTGTTCATCCAGAAACGCCCGCGCGGCCTGTTCGCGCTGAAAGGCAGGGCGGTGGAAGCATGATCGCCCAGCGCCTCTTCGGCTCGGACCGCCGCATCGGCATCGCCATCGCGATCCTCGTCGCGGTGGCGATCCTCGTGCCGATCCTGAACCTCGCCGTTCCCGCCGATAGCGCTTTCCACGCGCCGCCCTACATGGTCGCCCTGGTCGGCAAATATCTCTGCTACGCGCTGCTGGCGCTCTCGCTCGACCTCGTCTGGGGCTATTGCGGCATCCTTTCACTCGGCCACGGCGCTTTCTTCGCGCTCGGCGGCTACGCGATGGGCATGTACCTGATGCGGCAGATCGGCTCCCGCGGCGTCTACGGCAATCCTGATCTCCCCGACTTCATGGTCTTCCTCAACTGGAAGGAACTGCCTTGGTTCTGGTACGGCTTCGACCAGTTCTGGTTCGCGGCGGTCATGGTGATGCTGGTGCCGGGCCTGCGCGCTTTCGTGTTCGGCTGGTTCGCTTTCAGGAGCCGCGTCACCGGCGTCTACCTCTCGATCATCACCCACGCCATGACCTACGCGCTGCTGCTCGCCTTCTTCCGCAACGACATGGGTTTCGGCGGCAATAACGGCCTGACGGATTTCAAGGACATCCTCGGCTTCAACGTGCAGGCCAACGCGACGCGCTCGGCGTTGTTTGCCGCAAGCGCGATTGCGCTGGCGCTCGGCGTGTTCGTCACCTGGCTGATCGTGACCTCGAAATACGGCAAGCTCCTGATGGCCGTGCGCGACGCCGAGAGCCGCACCCGTTTCCTCGGCTGGCGGGCGGAGAACGTTAAGCTCTTCGCCTTCACCGTCTCTGCCGTCATGGCCGGCATCGCCGGCGCTCTCTACGTGCCGCAGGTCGGCATCATCAATCCCGGCGAGTTCGATCCCGGCAATTCGATCGAGGTGGTCGTGTGGACGGCCGTCGGCGGGCGCGGCACGATCGTCGGTCCCATCATCGGTGCGCTTCTCGTGAACGCCGGAAAAAGCTGGTTCACCGGCGCGCTGCCCGAACTCTGGCTCTTCGCGCTGGGCGGACTGTTCGTCGCCGTCACGCTCTTCCTGCCGAAGGGCATACTCGGCCTGTGGGACCAG
>JAEYXI010000343.1 GCA_023428515.1 Pseudomonadota bacterium
CAGGCGCCGGCCCGCTGCCTCAGACCAGCTGCTCCGAATGGGTGATGACGAGGTCGGCGCTGCGGCGGCGGGCAAGCACCCGCTCTATGTTGGGCAGGTCGTTCGAGGCGATCCAGGCGCGCGCGTCCTCGTCCGACTTGCCTTGGCCGCGCCAGCGTTCCATCAGCCGCCGCTCCAACTCGCCGCGCGGCACGTCGACGAAGATCGAGAAGTCGAACACGCCTGATAGAGCCGACCAGGGCTCCTCGTCGAGCAGCAGGTAGTTGCCCTCCACGAGGACGAACTTCACGTCCGAGCCGACGATGTCCGCCCCGGCGCGCGACAGTTCCATCGAGCGGTCGAAGACGGGGACGGCGACCTCCGGCTCTCCGGCGCGGATGCGCTTGAGCAGCGCCGCGAAGCCGGCATAGTCGAACGTCTCCGGCGCACCCTTGCGCGGGCGCAGGCCGCGTTTGTTCAGCACGACATCATCGAAATGGAAGCCGTCCATCGGCACGACCGTCGCCTTGTCCTCGGGCAGGATTTCGTGCAGCCGTTCGGCCAGCGTCGATTTGCCGGAGCCGGGCGGCCCGGCGATGGCGACGATGAAACGTTGCGACTTCCCGGCACGCTTGAATATGGCGGCGGCTATGGAAGCGATCTCGGACATGGCGTTTCCATAAGTCTGTTTTGGCCATTCTGTCGCCGGAAAGCGCAAAACTCAACCGTCGGACGCCGGCTTGCGAGCGCCAGTGCGGCAAGATCACGCCCAGCTTGTTTTTCCGCGTTGCTTTGCATACGAAATGGCTTGCGGCAGCTTTCAGCCGCCGGGCCAATCCATGATCGAACGCTTACGCAAGGCGGTTCATCTTCAATTGCTGCCGCTGGCTCTCGGCTTCGTGCTGCTGGGCGCGATTGTCGGCGCTCGCTCATGGCTGATCGAATCGCAGCGCGACAGCAACGATGCGGTGCGGTCGGCCTTCACGCTGGACAACCGGCTGGTGACGACGCTTTCCCTGGCCCAGGATGCCGAGACGGGCCAGCGCGGCTTTCTGCTGACCGGCGAGGACGCCTATCTCGCGCCTTACAGCTCAGCTGTATCGGCGCTCCCGGCCGAATTGGAGGCAATGGGCGAGATATCCACCGGTCCGGCGAACCAGGCGCGGTTGAGCGCTCTACAGGCTGCGGTCGCGGACAAGATCGCCGAAGTGGAAGAGACCATCTCCTTATATCGCGCCGGCAACGCCGCCGGGGCGATGGATGTGGTGCGGACGGGTCGCGGCAAGCAGGCGATGGACAGGATCCGCACCATCGTCAGCGAGATGCGCCGTGACGAAAACGCTGACCTGCAGCAGCGGCTTGCCGCAGCAGAACGGACCGACGATCTCCTGCGAGGCGCGTCCTTCGCCACTTTGTTCGGGGTACTCATCGTCGGCGCCTACGGCCTCTACTTTGCGCGCAGGCGAATGCGCGATGTGGAGGCGGCCCATGAGACGCTGACGGCGACCAACGAGGCGCTGCGTGGCGAGATCGCGACGCGGGAGGCCGCCGAACTGCAGGTGCGCCAGATGCAGAAGATGGAGGCCGTCGGCCAGCTCACCGGCGGCATCGCCCACGACTTCAACAATATGCTGGCGGTCATCATGAGCGCCATGAACCTGATCCAGCGCAAGCTGAAGCGCGGCGAGACCGACATCGGAAAGTTCGTCGATTCGGCGACCGATGCGGCGAGCCGGGCAGCCAGCCTGACCGCGCGGCTCCTCGCCTTCTCCCGCCTGCAGCCGCTGGCGCCGCAGGTGGTCGATGCCAACCGCATCGTGACGGGCATGTCGGACCTGCTGCGGCAGACGCTGGGCGAGCCGATCTCGGTCGAGACGGTTCTGGCCGGCGGCCTGTGGAAAACCCATGCCGATCCAAGTCAGATCGAGAACGCCATCATCAACCTTGCCGTCAACGCCCGCGACGCCATGCCCGATGGCGGCAGCCTGACGATCGAGACGGCAAACTGCCATCTCGACGACAGCTATGCCGCGTCACATGCGGAGGTGACGGCCGGGCAGTATGTCATGATCGCGGTGACGGACACTGGCGCCGGTATGACGCCGGACGTGCTGGCGAAAGCCTTCGAGCCGTTCTTCACGACCAAGCCGGTGAACAAGGGGACCGGGTTGGGCCTGTCCCAGATATTCGGCTTCGTGAAGCAATCGGGCGGGCATGTGAAGATCTATTCGGAGCCGGGCGAAGGGACGACGGTCAAGGTATACCTGAAGCGGCATTTCGGCGAAGAGCAAGAATTGCAGACGGCCGCGGGAATGATCGACCCCGACAAGCGGCCGACCGAAACCATACTCGTGGTCGAGGACGATGCGCGGGTCCGCGCCAGCACCGTCGATGCGTTGCGCGAACTGGGCTACATGGTGATCCATGCGAGCGATGCAGCGGAGGCGCTGAACAAGCTCGAGGCGCATCCTGATGTCGCGCTGCTCTTCACCGACATCATCATGCCGGTCATGAACGGCCGCAAGCTCGCCGAAGAGGCGGTTTCGCGCCGGCCGGACCTCAAGGTCATCTTCACCACCGGCTTCACCAAGAATGCTGTGGTGCACAACGGCGTGCTTGATCCCGGCGTCAATTTCATCGCCAAGCCGTTCACGCTCGACCAGCTGGCGGCGAAGCTGCGCGAAGTGCTGGACAGGCCCTGAAGAAAAAGGCTGCAACCGGCCGCTGCCGGCGATGTTGGAATCAGCCTGCCTGGCTACTCCGCGTCGCGGCCGTCCTCGAAGCGCTTCAGCTCTTCCAGAACCGGCATCGAGACGATGTGGTAGCCGGAATCGACATAGTGGATCTCGCCGGTGACTCCCGACGAGAGGTCGGAGAGCAGGTAGAGCGCAGAGCCGCCGACCTCGTCGATGGTGACGGTGCGCCTGAGTGGCGAGTTGCGCTGCTGGTAGGAGAGCATCTGCCGCGAGTCTGCGATGCCGGCGCCGGCGAGCGTGCGGATCGGTCCGGCGGAGATGGCGTTCACGCGGATGTTCTTCGGGCCGTAGTCGCTGGCGAGGTAGCGCACGCTTGCTTCCAGCCCCGCCTTGGCGACGCCCATGACATTGTAGTTCGGCATGATGCGCACCGACCCGGCATAGGTCAGCGTGATCATCGCGCCACCATCAGTCATCAGCGGCGCGGCCTTGCGCGCGCATTCGGTGAACGAATAGCAGGAGATCACCATCGTACGGACGAAGTTCTCGCGCGTGGTGTCCGCGTAGAGGCCCTTGAGCTCGTTCTTGTCGGAAAAACCGATGGCGTGGACGAGGAAGTCGAGCCCGCCCCATTCGGCACCCAGCGTCTCGAAGACCGAGGAGATCGAGGCGCTGTCCTCGACGTCGCAGGGCAGCAGCAGTGATGAGCCGAGTTTTTCGGCAAGCGGCTTCACGCGACGGCCGAAGGCCTCGCCCTGGTAGGTGAAGGCGAGTTGCGCGCCTTCTTCCGAAAGTTTCTTGGCAATGCCCCAGGCGATCGAATGGTCGTGCGCGACCCCCATGATAAGGCCGCGCTTGCCGTTCATCATCTGACCCATGGGCGGCTCCTACGCGGCGTAGCGCTGGAACACCAGCGTCGCGTTGGTGCCGCCGAAGCCGAAGGAGTTCGACAGGACGGTATCGATCTTCGCATCGTCGATGCGCTTCCTGACGATCGGCATGCCTTCGAATTCGGGATCGAGGTTGTCGATATGCGCGCTCTCGCCGATGAAGCGCCCCTGCATCATCAGGATCGAATAAATCGATTCCTGCACGCCCGCCGCGCCCAGCGAGTGGCCGGTGAGTGACTTGGTCGAGGTGATGTGCGGTATGCTGTCACCGAACACCTCGCGGATCGCGCCCATCTCCTTGGAATCGCCGACCGGCGTCGAGGTGCCGTGTGTGTTGATGTAGTCGACGGGCGCCTTCACCGTCGCCAGCGCCTGGCGCATGCAGCGCATCGCTCCTTCGCCTGACGGCGCGACCATGTCATAGCCGTCGGAAGTCGCGCCGTAGCCGGTCAGCTCGCAATAGATCTTGGCACCGCGCGCCTTGGCGTGCTCCAGCTCTTCCAGCACCAGCACGCCGGCGCCGCCGGCGATGACGAAACCGTCGCGGTCGACGTCATAGGCTCTGCTGGCGACCGAGGCGCGGTCGTTGAATTTTGTCGACATCGCCCCCATCGCGTCGAACAGGTTCGACATCGTCCAGTCGAGATCCTCGTGGCCGCCGGCGAACATCACGTCCTGCTTGCCCCACTGGATCATCTCGGCGGCATTGCCGATGCAATGCGCCGAGGTCGAACAGGCCGACGAGATCGAGTAGTTGACGCCGTGGATCTTGAACCAGGTGGCGAGCGTCGCCGAAGCGGTCGACGACATAGCCTTGGGCACTGCGAACGGGCCTACCCGTTTCGGGCTATTGTTCTTCAGCGTGGTCTCGGCGGCTTCAACGATCGTCCGTGTGGAGGGTCCGCCCGAGCCCATGATGATGCCGGTGCGCTCGTTGCCGGACACGACGCTCTCCTCGAGGCCGCTGTCGGCGATCGCCTGTTTCATGGCGACGTGGTTCCACATGCCGCCCTGCGACAGGAAGCGCGCGGCGCGGCGGTCCACCAGATCGCTCGGGTCGAGCGTCGGCGCACCCCAGACCTGGCAGCGGAAGCCGTGCTCGGCGAAGCTCTCCGAGAAGCTGATGCCGGATTTCGCGTCACGCAGCGATGCGGTGACTTCATCCGCGTCGTTGCCGATGGACGACACGATTCCCAGGCCTGTGACGACCACTCGTCTCATCAAAAACTCCTCGCCGCCTTGGCTAATTCCTGGGCAGCCGTCAGGCGGCCGCCGATTGCTTGGACAGACCCACCTTGAGATCCGTTGCGGCGTATATGGGCTCGCCGTCCGCCTTAAGCCAGCCGTCCGCGATGCCGAGCACCAGCCTGCCGCGCATGACGCGCTTGAAATCGACGCCGTACTCGACCTTCTTCACCGAAGGCGTGACCATGCCCTTGAACTTCACCTCGCCGGTGGAGAGCGCCATGCCCTTGCCGGGCTCTCCCAGCCAGCCGAGAAAGAAGCCGGTCATCTGCCACATCGCGTCGAGGCCGAGGCATCCCGGCATCACCGGATTGCCGATGAAATGGCAGGCGAAGAACCACAGGTCGGGCTTGATGTCGAATTCGGCGCGGATGAAGCC
>JAEYXI010000454.1 GCA_023428515.1 Pseudomonadota bacterium
CATTGCCACGCCTGCTTTCGCATCTGGCCAGTGAGGAAGGTGGGAAGACGGGCGGGCTATCGAAGCGCGTCCGAATTCGAAAGAAGAACAGGCGCTCCAACGCCCGCCCGTCCGGTGTCTGTCGCCCCGTCGACCGGTCCCATATCCCCCGCCCGCGAAGGCCAAGAGACATACGGTCGCCCCGTCTGCCCGCAGCGGCCGGCCAGAAAGCTGGTCGGCTCCACCGGGACATGCCGGCCTGTCGGACGCCCTCAGGACCGTGGGAACCGAATCCACGGTGGGAGGTCACCGCCGCCCTCCCGCATCCCGGTCCGGACCCGGTTCCCGCGAGGGCGATGCGAGGATTATCCCTGAGCCCGGAAGGATGTTGGCCGATTGCGGCCACACAGTTTCTTGTGTGAGCAGGATCAATGGCTTGGCGACGGAGGGCGCGTAAACTATCCACGTTTTCGCGGCCGACGGAGCGGATCCCTTGTGTCCAAAAAAGCGGGGCCGGGGCGGCGCTTAAGGTTCGCGTCCGTCACTCCACTGAGCCGGCGCGACCGCGCGCTGCTCGGCCGCCGCGCGATAGGCGGCGTCTACCAGCGCATAGGTCTTGAGGTTGTCCTCGCCGCGGGTCTCGGCAGGCACGCCGCGCTGCAGGCAGTCGAGGAAATGACGGCAGGCGCCGAGCGCGCCCTCCTGGCTGACGTGCCAGGGATGCGAGGTCCAGGAGAGCAGCGGCGTGCCGATGTCGTGTTCGGTGGCCTTGCCGTCGCTGGTCAGTTTCATCTTGCAGCCGGCTGTGACGATGATCGAACCGCGCGGGCCTTCGATCTCCATCAGCGTCTCGGGAAAGGCGTCGTCGGCGCGGCGCGCCTCGTAGGTGACCTCGACGACGCTGACTGCGCCGCTCTCGTGCCGGAGCATCATGGTCGCGGTATCCTCGGCCCTGACCTTCGGATTGCGCCGCTGTGTCTCGCAGGAGATGCGGACCGCGTCGCCGAGCAGGAAGCGCGCGACGTCGAGAACGTGCACGCCGACATCGGCTATGACGAAGCGTTCCTCTTCATAGAAGTAGGGCTGAGTCTTGTAGACGTCGAAGCCGGTGCGGAAGGTGATGCGCGCCCAGCTCGGCTCACCGATCGCGCCGTTGTCGATCGCCTTTCGAATGGCGCGCAGCGGCGCCTGGTAGCGGAAATTCTCGTGCACGGCGAGCCAGACGTCGGCCTTGCGGGCGGCCTCGACGATTGCGGTTGCGTCCTCCCAGTTTGGCGCGAACGGCTTCTGAACGATGGTCGCGATGCCGTGCGCTATCGTCGCCTCGGCAAGCGCGCGATGCGTGTCCTGGCGGGTTACGATGTCGACAACGTCCAGCTTCTCGGAGACCAGCATCTTTTCCACGTCGGCATACCAGGGCACGCCGAATGTTTCGCCGGCCGACCTGGCCTTGGCGGGATCGATGTCGCAGACGGCGGCGAGCACGGCGCCGTCCGGCGCGAGGTCGCGCCAGGCGTTGAGATGGTTCTGCGCATAGAAACCGCAACCGATGACGCCGATGCGGATGGTCCTGCCTGTCATGATTGGCCCTCAACTGGCGATGGTCGGCATTGCGGTGAGATCGATGCCCTTCAGCATCGATCTCTACCACGTCGCCGGCCCTCAGGAAGACCTCGGGATTTCGAAAAAAATGCCTAGGTGGGTGGAGACGGCCTACCGGCTTCCACCGCGTGAAGGTTACCAAATCCGCCTTCAGGTCGTCTTGGTTTTTGGGGACCGCCGCATTGGGGTTCGGCCTGGAGCGCCCGCCCTGTCGAGACCGGCGCGTGGGGACTTGCCGGCGGCTGCGGCATGACCGCTTCGGACGGTCCCGAAACTATGAGAGGAGGATGGAACCGGAGGTGTCCATCTCGCTCCCGTATGCGTCGAGCTCAGTTTGCCCATGGGCTCAGCCTCGGCGCCCTTGCAAGGCCAGCGTCTCGTCTTGCCGCCTGGATCGGCACGGTCCGCTGGAAGACAGGCGCGATGTCGCGAGAGAATATCGCGATCGCGTCGTCGTCGTCGAGCCCGCTCACCATGAATTCGCAAATGCCCAGCGCGGCGTAGCCGAGCAGCGTCTGCACGACCCGGGCCGGAGGGCCGCTGACGGCGACCGAATGGGTTACGTCGCCGCCCTGTCCGGCGGGCGTGAACAGCACCGGAAGCGCGAAACGGATCTTGCCTGCCCTGCCGTAGCGGGCCGCGGCGGCTTCGACGCGCTGCATCAGGTCGCGTATCTCGCCGGCCGAGCCGGGCGTGAGCTCGAAGACCGTGGCATGCCGGCCCGCGACGTCGAGCGCGACGCCGGAGACGCCGCCCATGCGGATCGGAATGTCGGCGGCCTGCGGCCCCTTCCTTTCGACGAAGCCGCCGCTGACGCTGTAGCTCGGGCCCTCGTGATCAAACGGCTGGTCGTTCGACCAGAGCCGCTTGAGGAGGACCAGATATTCGTCGGTCTGCCTGAGCGTCTCGACATGACCCGCATCGGCAGGGTCTGCTTCGACGGGGCCTACCTGATCGCCGCCTTCGTGATGGCCATCAGGTCCGAACAGGAAGCGCAGCGACAGCCTGCCGTCGGCCAGCCTGTCGAGCGCGGCGATCTGCCTGGCGGCGACGACCGGATCCATGACGCCGGACCAGTGGGTGAGCGCAATGCCGGCGGTCGTCGTCACGCGGGCCGTTTCGGCGGCGACATCCATGTTGGTGAGGATGCCTCCGGGTCCGTCGATCACCACAGTCCTGCATACGGTCTCGATGGCGAGGCGATGCCCGGGCGCGTCCAGGTCGTCCGGATAGTCGCCAGGATATTGCGAGAGGTATTGGGGCAGATGCCGGCGGCTGGTGGTCGGTACGTGGGTGAACTCGACTGACATGCAATCTCCTCCATCGCACTAGAGTTCGCGGGGCCGTTTCGATTGGGGCGCGGCGACAAGCCCGGCCGACTTCCTGTTCTGCGCGTTCCTTGAGAGAGAGCCAGATCCATCCACGGGGATGGCCTTGCCGATGTGCTGGCGCTTTATCGCGCCCGGATCAATTCAGGGCGCCGAGAACCACGGCCAGGGTGAATCCCACCGACGATGCGAAGGCGAGATAGGTGCAGACCGAACGCAGGCTCCCGAGAAGCTGGCCGGCGCTCGGCAGCGGCTGGGAAATGGGTTCGGCAGGCAGTGTCAGGGCAATGTCGTTCATCGTGGATTCCCCGTTTGGGCCTACTGCGATGGGGATTAGTCTAGTAATTCAGTAGAAATTGTCGATTGCTTTTATCGGGGATTTAACGGAACGGGTTTGCGCGTCGGAAGCGACGTTTAGATTTCCGTTCCAAACAGGAGCGCCTGCGCGTCGCCTCTGTGGATAACCGGAATGCCGCGAAGAGCTGGAGTGGCCGATTCGAAAGATAGGCCAACGCGATGCGGCTGCAGGAGGTTGCCGAGCGCAAGGCACGCCCGGCCAGTTCAGTCCGAGCTCTGTCAGCGCTCGCTGCGGACGTAGAGCCAGAGCGTCACAGGCGCGAGGATGACGGTCAGCGCGACCGGCGCGATCAGCGCGAGCCCGATCTCGGTTGCGGTCGCGGTACCGCCCATCAGGCCGCGCAGCGCCGTCGTCATCAGCGATACCGGGTTCACGTCGACGAAGACGCGCAGCCAGCCCGGCATGGTCGAGGGATCCACCATGATGTTGGAGGCGAAGACCAACGGGAAGATGGCGGTGAAGCCGATGGTCATCACCGTCATCGGCGTGCGGATGAGCAAGCCGAGCACCATGAAGATCCAGCCGACGCCGAAGCCGATCGTGATGA
>JAEYXI010000467.1 GCA_023428515.1 Pseudomonadota bacterium
GTGGTCAGCCGCCCTGCGGTGATGGCCTGGATGCGGCGCACCTTCGCGGCGGCCTTCGTGATGCTCGGTGCAAGGCTGGCGCTGACCGAGCGCTAGGCATGGCGTCTCAGCAGATGGTCGTGATTTCGACCCGAGGGCAGGGGTTTTACGAGTTCACCAACGAGGCCGTCGCCTTCGTCCGCAGCGCGGATATCGAGATCGGGCTGCTTACCGTCTTCGTCAGGCACACCTCCTGCTCGCTGCTCATCCAGGAGAATGCCGACCCCGACGTGAAGCAGGATCTCCAGGCCTTCTTCCGCCGCCTGGCGCCGCCGGCCGACGATCCCCAGATGCGCTATCTCGTCCATCGCCTGGAGGGCGACGACGACATGCCGGCGCACATCAAGGCGGCGCTGACGGCGACATCGCTATCGATTCCAGTGACCGCCGGCCGGCTGGCGCTCGGCACATGGCAAGGCATCTATCTCTTCGAGCACCGCGACACGCCGCATCGCCGCGAGATCGTCCTGCATCTCGGCGGGTAGAGCAATTCCAGGAAAAGTGGGAACCGGTTTTCCGTCCGGAATTGCGGTAACTCAAGGAGCCGCTCGGCCGAAACGTCGCAATCTCAGGGCTCATCTCGACGTGGACGGCTGAACGCTCTAATTTGAAGGGACAACAAAAGCGGGATGCTCGATGTCATTTCTCAAGCGACTTTTTGGCGGCGGCGGCTCGGACGATGGTGCCGGCAGTGCCGGCAGCGGCAAGCCGGCCAAGGAGATCGAGCACAAGGGCTTCACGATCGCCGCGATGCCCTACAAGAGCGACGGCCAGTACCAGACCTGCGGCGTCGTCACCAAAGAGATCGACGGCGTTCTGAAGGAGCACCGATTCGTGCGCGCCGACCGCTTCGCGAGCCTCGACGATGCGGTCGACGTGTCGCTGCGCAAGGGCCAGCAGATCGTCGACGAGCAGGGTGAGCGCATCTTCAACTGAAACGCCGCTTGCTCGCGGAATCGAAAAGGCAGGCGCCGGACCGGCGTCTGCCTTTTATCTTTCGGGCTGCTGCCGCTCGTCAGGCCGCGGCGGCGATGTCCTGCTTCGGCTGGGCGGCGAGCGCCTCGATGCGAGCCGTCGCCTTGTCGAGGGCGGCGGCAGTGGCCTCAGGCCCCATGGCGACGCCTTCGACCCGGATGACTTCAACATCGGTCATGCCCATGAAGCCCAGCACGCCCCGCAGGTACGGGATGGCGTGGTCCATCTGCACCGCCGCGCCTTCGGAATAGATGCCGCCGGAAGCGAGCACGATATAGACCTTCTTGCCCGTCACGAGACCCTTCGGGCCGTCCGCGCCGTAAGCGAAGCTCCTGCCCGAGCGGGCGATATGATCGATCCAGGACTTCAGCGTCGAGGAAATGTTGAAGTTGATGAAGCCGGTGGCGAGGATCACCGTGTCGGCGGCGAAGAGCTCGTCGAGGACGGCGTCCGAGACGGCCACGACCTCGGCCTGGCGCTGCGTGCGCGCCTCGGCCGGCGTGTAGATGCCGGTGGAATAATCGGGGTCGATATGCGGCAGCGGATCGGCGACGAGGTCCCTGACGACGAGCGTGGAACCGGGGCTGGATTCGCGCAGCTTGGCCGCGAGTTCGGTGGCGACGCGGGTCGAGTGCGAAGCCGCGCCGCGCGGGCTGGAGGTGACGAGGAGGATCGAGGACATTGGAGTGACTCCGTGGAGCTGGTTGATTGGTCACCGGCAATGTGGGTATTTCGTCCCATCGGGAAAACTGGTATATTTTCTATCCAATAAATCTGGAAATTGGATATGTCGCAGCCAAACCCCACACTCGATCAACTGCAGGTTCTGGTGGCCGTGGCCGATACGGGCAGCTTCTCGGCCGCCGCGCGCAAGCTCAACCGCGCCCAGTCGGTGATCAGCTACGCCATCGCGAATCTGGAGGCGCAGCTCGGCCTGAAGCTGTTTGAGCGCGAGGGCACGCGGGAGCCGACGCTGACCACCGAGGGCAGGGCGATCCTCTCCGACGCCCGGCGCATGGCCGATGTGCTGAGCGACATCCGCGCCCGCGCCAAGGGGCTCATGCAGGGACTGGAGGCCGAACTGACGATCGCGGTCGATGTGACGACGCCGACGCCCGCCCTGGCCCAGGTGCTCGCCGCTTTCGAGAAGGAATTCCCGACCGTCGCGCTAAGGCTGAATGTCGGCGCGCTCGGCGTCATCTGGGATCAGTTGCTGACGCAGAAATCCGACGTGAGTTTCGGCGGCCAGCCGCTGGCGCTCAACGAGGCGCTGGTCGCGGAGCGTATCGGGGACGCTTCGATGACGCCGGTTGCTGCTCCCAGCCATCCGCTTTCGACCTACAAGGGCAGGGTGCCGCTTTCAGTGGTGCGCCAGCACATCCAGCTTGTCGTCTCCGACATCTCGAAGATGACCGAGGGCAAGGATTTCGGCGTCTTCGCCTATCGCACCTGGCGCATGAGCGACACCGCGACCAAGCGCGATCTGATCCTGTCCGGCCTCGGCTGGGGCGGCCTGCCCACCTGGATGATCCTTGAGGACATTGTCGCGGGACGGCTCACCGTGCTTGATCTCGAGCCCTATCCGGAAAGGCCTTATCTGCTGCACGCCTTCTACCGGGCCGACTCGCCTCCGGGACCCGCCGCCCGCTGGCTGATCGAGCGCTTCAAGCAGGAACTGCCGAAGGTCTGCGCCACCCTGCCGAGCAGGCTTCGGCGCAGCCGGGCCTGACAGCCGCGCGTCATTTGGAAGGGCCGGATCCCGACAGCCCTTCGATCAGGGCCGTGATCGTCTTCCGGTAATCGCCGGCCGGCGCGCCGGTCTCGATGGCGAGTGCGGCGCGGTCATAGGCTGCGCCAAGCAGTTCGGTCAGCGGGTCGATCGGCAACGTCCTCATCGTGCCGGACGCCATCATCGCCAGCAGTGCCTCGCGCAGCGTGCGGTTGCCGTGGCGGCTGTCGATCTCGTCAAGCAGGGCGCGTCCGAGCACCGCCGGCCCGTCAAGCAGCAGCAGCCGGGTGCGGCCGGGTGCGCGCATCGCCGCGAAATAGGCGTCCGAGCCGGCCTCCAGCGCCTCGCTGGGTGATGGGTCGCCTGATCCGTCAACTCGCCCGAACCCCTTCTCGATCTCCGTCGCTACGTCTTCCGCCTCCTGTTCGACCACCGCCTGGAACAGCGCCTGCTTGTCGGCGAAGTGGTGATAGAGCGCGCCGCGCGTAACGCCCGCCGCCGCCACGATCTCCGGCGTGCTCGTCTCCGCATAGGATTTTTCGGTGAACAGTGTTCGTGCCGCGGTGATCAGGTCACGACGCGTGGCTTCCGTCCGGTCGCGGTTGGATCGTCGTGCTTTTACTTCTTGCATACATACAGCCTGTATGTTAATTGAAAGATACATACAGATTGTATGTTAAGCCAGAGAGGAAGAAAAGCCATGAAGACAACGAGCTATTACCCGGTGCTGATGGTCGACGAGGTCGCCCCGATCGCTGATTTCTACGTCGAGCATTTCGGCTTCAAGCCGCTCTTCGAGAGCGACTGGTATGTGCATCTGCAGGCGGCCGACGACGAGAACGTCAACCTCGCGATCCTGCAGGGCGAGCACGAGACCATTCCCGTGGAGGGCAGGGGCCGCCGCGCCAGCGGCGTGCTGATCAACTTCGAGGTCGAGGATCCCGACGCACTCTATAAGCGCGTGCAGGCGGCAGGGCTGCCGATCCTGCGCACGTTGCGCGATGAGCCCTTCGGCCAGCGCCATTTCATCACCGCCGATCCCAACGGCGTCATGATCGACGTGATCAAGCCGATCCCGCCAAGTGAGGAGTTCCTGGCGCAGTTCGCTCCCGAGGCTGTCGGCAGGTAACCTACTGTGGCGGCTGCTCCGGTGTGGCCGGCTCCGAGGGCGCGGGCTCCGGTGCGGGCTGCTCGGGCGCAGTCTGGTCAGGCGCCGGCTGCTCAGGCGTCGCTGGCGCTGGCTCGGCCGGTGCAGTCTGCCCGGATTCAGGCGCTGGTTGCGCCGGCGTGGCCGGCTCGGGCTCTGCTGGAGCGACCGCGGGCGGCTCAGGCGCTGGTTGCGCCGGTGTAGCCGGCTCAGGCGCAGGTCTCTCCGCAACGTCCTTGAGCTTGGCGAGGCCTTCCTCGTAGTCGTTGCCGATCCAGCGGTCGAACATCAGGCCGAACCATTTTGCCGGGATGCCCTCGAGGTCGGACTGGAAGACCCAGGTGACCCTCGTGCCGCTGGTCGAAGGCACCAGTTCGAAACTCGAGATCGGCTTGCCGCGAATCCCGAAGTCGAGTTGCGTTTCGACGAAGGTCGGCGGTTCGTGCCTGATGATCGTCTGCGAGCCGCTGCCGACATCGGGATTCTCGGACGCCCAGTTCATCTTCTGGCCGACGCCGCTCTCCGGTCCTTCGAACGTGTAGGTGATGTTGGGATCGAGGTCGGCCCAGGGCGAGAACTCGTTGAAATGCCTGAGGTCTCCGACGATGGCGAAGACCCTGTCAGGCGGCGCGGCGATCTCGATCGACCGGGTCACCACGGCTTGGGCGGGAAGCAGGAAGGAGCCGCCCACGATGATGAGCGCAATAGCGGCGATCAGGTAGAAAAGCCATTTCAGGACGGTCAGCATGCTGCTCCTCCTCGGCTGGGCTGCCCCGAGCATCGGACCGAAAAGTGTGTAGCGGTTTTCGGTCGATCCGATGCTCAAACAAAGAAACAGCCGCCTTGCGAGGATTGCCGCCCCTTTCCCTAAGGTCAAGCCGTGGCTGTGGACGACGGCCGCCGGCAGCCTACATCTTGTCGATGACCGACTGGACGCCTTCGCTGGGCACGTCGTCGCTCGATCCGGCGACGAGGATGGCCGGCACGATCGCCTCGGCGGCATCGATCACCAGCGGCTGCACCAGATGGCCGGTGTGGATGAAGCCCTCGTTGCGCATATGGTCGAGCAGCGCCAGCATCGGGTTCCAGAAGCCTCCGATATTGCCGAAGACGATCGGCTTGCGATGATGGCCGAGCTGCGCCCAGGTCATGATCTCGATGATCTCCTCGACCGTGCCGATGCCGCCCGGCAGCGCCACAAAGGCGTCGGATTTCTCGAACATCATGTGCTTGCGCTGGTGCATGTTGTCGGTGACGACGAGTTCGTCGAGACGCTGGAGCGCGGCCTGGGTGGCTTCCTTCGTCATCAGGAAACGCGGGATGATGCCGGTGACCTTGCCGCCGGCGCGCTGTGCGCCATCGGCGACCGCACCCATGATCCCCTTGCCGCCGCCGCCGTAGATCAGCTCGAGACCCGCCTTGGCGATGGCGCGCCCGAGCACCTGTCCGGCCTTCATGTAGAGCTCGCCCTTGCCGGTCGAGGAGCCGCAGTAGACGCAGACGGATCGAATCGTGTTCATGAGACTGATTGGTGATTCTCGGCGTATCCAGGTCAAGACCCTGGCAGGGTCTTTTCTTGTCGCCTTGGGCGAAACAGGTTAGACCCCACGAGGGTGGGGCCCTTTAGGGCAGGGATTATGGCAGTTACGACGAACAAGGCAGTGCTTTTTCTTCTAGGCGGTGTCGCGGCAGCGGCGGTGGTCGCCTACGGAGCCGGCCTGTTCGGTCCGACCAAGCCGGAAACGATCGCGGCGCTCCCCGAAGCCGGCCAGGCGGAGCAGAAGGACGCGCGCCTGCCCGAGCAGCCGCCGGCCGCCGCGCCGCAGACGCCAGCGCAGCCCTCCGAACCCCAAGCTGCGGCGCCGGCTGAACCTTCGACGCCTGCCGAGCCCGAAACGCCGCAGGCCGATGCTCCCGCCGAACCCGCCAAGCAGGCCGTCATTCCGCCGAGTTTCGACGTCGTGCGCGTCGAGGGCAATGGCTCGATCGTCGTCGCGGGCAAGGCAGCTCCTGACGCGAAGGTCGACCTTCTGGTCGGCTCCAACGTGATCGGCAGCGCGACCGCCAGCCCTGGCGGCGACTTTGCCGTGGTGCTCGAAGATCCGCTGAAACCAGGCAACTACCAGATCGTGCTGCGCGCCACCGCGCCGGACAATGTCGTCGCCATGTCGGTGGAGACGGCAGTGGTGTCCGTGCCGGAGACGCCCGACGGGCAGGTGCTGGCGCTGGTCGAGGAACCCGGCAAGCCCTCGCAGATGATTACGCTGCCGGAGCCGCAGGCTCCCGCCGCCGACGTCAAGCCGCCGGCTGAGGAAGCGGCTCCACCGGCGGCCGAAGCGCCTGCCTCCGCCGAGGCTCCCGAGGCGGCCGAGCCGAAGCCGGAAGCCGAGAAGCAGGCGGCGCTGCCCGAGGAGACCAAGCCTGCGCCGGCTCCTGTGACGCCACCGCCCGCTGGACCGACGGTCCGGGTCGAGGCGGTCGAGATCGACGGCCGCAAGATTTTCGTCGCGGGCACCGCCGATCCGGGCCGCACCGTGCGCGGCTATGCCAACGAGATACTGCTCGGCGACGCCAAGGCCTCGTCTGACGGCCGCTTTCTGATCGAGGCCGACCGCAACCTGCCTGTCGGCGACTACATCATCCGCGTCGACGCGCTGGAACCGGACGGCGTCAAGGTCGCCGCCCGCGCCGCAGTGCCGTTCGAGCGAGAGCCCGGCGAAACCATAGCCGCCGTCGCTCCGCCTGCCGCCGAGGCGCCCGGGGCGCAACAGCCTGCATTGGCGCCGCCGCCCGCGGCCGCCGACGCCCCCTCACCGCAGCCGTCAGGCGAGGGGGCTCAGGCAAACAC
>JAEYXI010000541.1 GCA_023428515.1 Pseudomonadota bacterium
CCCGGGGCCGTAGCCGCTGAGCTCTCTGGCCGGGCAATTCAGGCAAGCCACATGACCGACACGACCGAGAAGATCGATTATTCGAAGACGCTCAACCTGCCGCAGACGGATTTCCCGATGCGCGCCGGCCTGCCCGAGAAGGAACCGGCGATCGTCAAGCGTTGGCAGGACATGGGCATGTACAAGCGGCTGCGCGAGGACGCGGCCGGCCGCGAAAAGTTCGTGCTGCATGACGGTCCGCCCTACGCCAACGGTAACATCCATATCGGACATGCGCTGAACAAGATCCTGAAGGACGTGATCACGCGCTCTTTCCAGATGCGCGGCTTCGACTCGAACTACGTGCCGGGCTGGGACTGCCACGGCCTGCCGATCGAGTGGAAGATCGAGGAAGAGAATTACCGCTCGAAAGGCAAGTCGAAGCCGGACCTTTCCGAGCCGGCGGCGATGATCGAGTTCCGCAGGGAGTGCCGCGCATACGCGGAGCACTGGATCAAGGTGCAGGGCGCCGAGTTCCAGCGGCTGGGCGTCGTCGGCGACTTCGATAATCCGTATTTGACGATGGCTTACCACGCGGAGTCGCGCATCGCGGGCGAGCTCTTGAAGTTCGCGATGACGGGCCAGCTCTACCGCGGCTCGAAGCCTGTGATGTGGAGCGTGGTCGAGCGTACGGCGCTGGCCGAGGCCGAGATCGAGTACCACGACTACGAGAGCGACACGATCTGGGTGAAATTTCCGGTTGCCAATCGCGGATTTCGCCGAAATCCTGACAACGATGCTGGGCATTCGACTTACTGGCATACCGGTGGAGCGCCGTTGCCGGCGGAAGATCAGATGCACGTTGTCATCTGGACGACCACGCCCTGGACCATCCCAGGCAACCGTGCCGTCGCCTATTCGACGCGCGTCAGCTACGGACTTTACGAGGTCACGGAAGCCGAGAACGATTTCGGTCCGCAGCCGCGCGAAAAGCTGATCTTCGCCGATGCCCTGGCGGAAGAGGCTGCTGCCAAGGCGAAGGTGAAGATGCGCAGATTGATGCGTGTCGAAGACGATTTGCTTGGCTCGCTTACGCTTTCCCACCCGCTCAAAGGCATGGACGGCGGCTACGAATTCGCCGTGCCGCTGGTTTCCGGCGACCACGTCACCGACGATGCAGGCACCGGCTTCGTGCACACCGCGCCCGGCCACGGCCGCGAGGATTTTGACGCCTGGACGGACGCCGCGGCGGACCTCCGCAAGCGCGGCATCGACACGGCGATCCCCTTCACCGTGGACGACGCCGGCTACTTCACCAAGGACGCGCCGGGTTTTGGGCCGGACCGCGAGGGCGGGGCGGCGCGCGTTATCGACGACAACGGCAAGAAGGGCGACGCCAACAAGGCCGTCATCGACGCGCTGATCACTGAGAATATGCTGTTCGCGCGCGGGCGGCTGAAGCACCAGTATCCGCATAGCTGGCGTTCGAAGAAGCCGATCATCTTCCGCAATACGCCGCAATGGTTCGTCCATATGGACTTGGACCTGAAGGACGGCACGACGCTCAGGACCCGCGCGCTGAACGCGATCGACGAGACGCGCTTCGTGCCGTCGGCTGGGCAGACCCGCTTGCGCGCCATGATCGAGGAGCGCCCGGACTGGGTGCTCTCGCGCCAGCGCGCCTGGGGCGTGCCGATCTGCGTGTTCGTCGACGAGGACGGCAACGTGCTGAAGGACGAGGCGGTCAACCAGCGCATCACCGAAGCCTTCGAGGCGGAGGGAGCGGATGCCTGGTTCGCGGAGGGCGCGAAGGAGCGTTTCCTCGGCAATCACGATCCGGCCAAGTGGACGATGGTGAAGGACATCCTCGACGTCTGGTTCGACTCGGGCTCGACGCATGTTTTCACGCTGGAGGACCGGCCGGACCTGAAATGGCCCGCGGACGTCTATCTCGAGGGGTCGGACCAGCATCGCGGCTGGTTCCATTCCTCGCTGCTCGAAAGCTGCGGCACCAGGGGCAGGGCGCCTTACAACGCGGTCATCACCCATGGCTTCACCATGGACGAGGAAGGCCGCAAGATGTCGAAGTCGCTCGGCAACACGGTGGTGCCGCAGGACGTAATCAAGCAGTCGGGCGCGGACATATTGCGCCTCTGGGTGGTCACGACCGACTATTGGGAGGACCAGCGGCTCGGCAAGACGATCCTGCAGACCAACATCGACGCTTACCGGAAGCTGAGAAACACCATCCGCTGGATGCTTGGCACGCTGGCGCATGACGATGGCGAGACGGTGCCGCTGGATAAGATGCCGGAGCTGGAACGGCTGATGCTGCACCGGCTGGCCGAACTGGATGAGCTGGTGCGCGCCAGCTACGACGCTTTCGACTTCAAGCGGGTGGCGCGCGCGCTGTCGGATTTCATGAATGTCGAGCTCAGCGCGTTCTATTTCGACATCCGCAAGGACGCGCTCTACTGCGAGGGACCGTCGAGCCTGAAGCGCAAGGCGGCTGTTCAGGTGGTCAGGCATCTCTTCGAATGCCTCGTCACCTGGCTGGCGCCTATGCTGCCCTTCACGACGGAGGAAGCCTGGCTCGACCGCTACCCCGAGAAGGAATCGGTACATCTGGAGCAGTTTCCCAAGGTTCTGGCCGAATGGAAGAATCCTGAGCTGGCGAAGAAGTGGGAGAAGGTGAAGGACGTTCGCCGCGTCGTGACCGGGGCGCTGGAGATCGAGCGTGCCAGGAAGACGATCGGTTCTTCCCTGGAGGCGGTTCCGGTGGTCCATGTGACGGACGCCGCGCTGCGCGAAGCTATCGCAGGCATCGACATGGCCGAGACCGCCATCACAAGCGCTCTGGACGTCACCGACAGACAGGCACCGGCAGCGGCATTCACGCTACCCGACGTTCCTGGCGTGGCGGTGGTCGTGGAGAAGGCGGAGGATCGTGGCCTGAAAAAGTGCGCACGGTCCTGGCGCTATACCGCCGATGTCGGCAGCGACAGGGAGTTTCCGGAGGTTTCGGCCCGGGACGCCCAGGTGCTCCACGAGTTGCAGCGGCTTGGGCGGCTTTGAGATAGCGCAGATCGGCGGTAAACCGCCGCCGGTCGTTGCCCTTGACGGATGCTTAAGGTAAACAGGCAACAATCCGGCAGACAAATTGTCGCCGGATTTCCGTCGGATATGCGTTTATCGCACGGCCGGGCTGGGCGACGGAGAGGCGGTTTTCAGTGGGACTGGTGCTTATGAGTGGACGAAATGGCGCACGCGCGATCCTTTTTGCGCCGCTTGTCGTGTCCGGCCTACTGGTGTCGGGCTGCGTGAGCTCGCCGACTTACGGCACCGGCACCACGCAGACCAAGCAGCTTACCACCGACGTGACGAGCATGCTTTCGCTGAAGCCGAAGAGGGCGTTCGCTTCGAACTATGCTCCACGGCCCGAACTGGTTAAGCCCACGAATCCGACAACGGTACTGCCGCCGCCCCAGGAAAGCATCGTG
>JAEYXI010000484.1 GCA_023428515.1 Pseudomonadota bacterium
GTCGTCATCGGGTCGTTCGACGGGTTGAAGTCGCCGGTCCGTGCCGCGTCCGACACGCTTTACGCCGACATCCGCCTGCAGCCGGGCGCCAGTGTCAGGCTTCCAGCCGATGCCGAAGAGCGCGCCATCTACACGCTGGACGGCACGGTCACCATTTCCGGCGACCGTTTCCCGGACAATCGCCTGCTGGTCTTCAAGCCCGGCGACGAGATCGTCGTTTCGTCGGAAGAGGGCGCTCATTTCATGCTGTTCGGCGGCGCCTCGCTCGGCTCGAAGCGCTACATCTGGTGGAACTTCGTCTCGTCCTCCAGGGAGCGCATCGAGCAGGCCAAGGAAGAGTGGAAGACCGGCCGCTTCGACATCGTTCCCGGCGACGACAAGGAATTCATCCCGCTTCCGGAGAATTGAGCCGGCACATAGGGCATTTACATTCGCCGATCCTGTTCCTATCGCTGGCCATACGCCATAGCCGGAGTTGATCGCCAGTGCCCCGCAAGCCGAAGACGCCTCTGCTCGACAAGGTGAAGGTCCCCGCCGACCTGCGCCGCCTGCCCGAAAGTGACCTGCCGCAGCTCGCCGAAGAGCTGCGCGCCGAACTGATCGACGCGGTCTCCGTCACCGGCGGCCATCTTGGAGCCGGCCTCGGCGTCGTCGAGCTGACGGTCGCGCTGCACCATGTCTTCGACACGCCCGATGACCGGCTGATCTGGGATGTCGGCCACCAGGCCTATCCGCACAAGATCCTCACCGGTCGCCGCGACCGCATCCGCACGCTGCGCGCCGAGGGCGGCCTCTCGGGCTTCACCAAGCGCACCGAGAGCGAATACGACCCGTTCGGCGCCGCGCATTCCTCGACCTCCATCTCGGCCGGCCTCGGCATGGCAGTCGCCCGCGACCTCAAGGGCGGCCGCAACAATGTCATCGCCGTCATCGGGGATGGCGCGATGTCCGCCGGCATGGCCTACGAGGCGATGAACAATGCCGGCGCGCTCGACGCCCGGCTGATCGTCATCCTCAACGACAACGACATGTCGATCGCCCCTCCGGCCGGCGCGATGAGCGCCTATCTCGCTCGTCTCGTCTCAGGCCGTGCCTATCGGTCGCTGCGCGAAACCGCAAAGCAACTCGCCAAGAAGCTGCCGAAGTTCCTCGCCGAGAAGGCGCGCCGCTCCGAGGAATATGCGCGTGGTTTCTGGACGGGCGGCACGCTCTTCGAGGAGCTCGGCTTCTATTATGTCGGCCCGATCGACGGCCACAATCTCGAGCACATGCTCCCCGTGCTGAAGAATGTCCGCGACACGATCGACGGCCCGGTGCTGATCCATGTCGTGACGCAGAAGGGCAAGGGCTACGCGCCGGCGGAAGCCGCGAGCGACAAATATCACGGCGTCAACAAGTTCGATGTCATCACCGGTGCGCAGGCCAAGCCCCCCGCCAACGCGCCGGCCTATACCCGCGTCTTCGCCGACACGCTGATCGAGGAAGCCGCGCGGAACGAGAAGATCGTCGCCGTCACCGCCGCCATGCCCTCCGGCACCGGCCTCGATCTCTTCGGCGAGCTTTTCCCGTCGCGCACTTTCGATGTCGGCATCGCCGAGCAGCATGCCGTCACCTTCGCGGCCGGCCTCGCCACCGAGGGGCTAAAGCCCTTCGCGGCGATCTATTCGACCTTCCTCCAGCGCGGATACGACCAGATCGACCACGACGTGGCGCTCCAGAAGCTGCCGGTGCGCTTTCCGATCGACCGCGCCGGCTTCGTCGGCGCCGACGGCGCGACGCATTGCGGCGCCTTCGACACGACCTTCCTCGCCAGTCTGCCCGGCATGGTGGTCATGGCGGCGGGCGACGAGGCGGAGCTTCGCCATATGGTCAGGACATCGGTCGAGTACGACGACGGCCCGATCGCTTTCCGCTATCCGCGCGGCAACGGCGTCGGCGTCGACATGCCCGAGCGCGGCTCGGTGCTGGAGATCGGCAAGGGCAGGGTGCTGCGCGAGGGTAGCAAGGTCGCGCTTCTCTCCTTCGGCACGCGTCTTCAGGACTGTATCCTCGCGGCGGAAGAACTTTCCGCCGCCGGTCTCTCGACCACCGTCGCCGATGCGCGTTTCGCCAAGCCGCTCGACGAGGAACTCGTGCGTCGCCTCGCGCGCGGGCACGAGGTGCTGGTCACCGTGGAGGAGGGCGCCATCGGCGGCTTCGCCACGCAAGTCCTGCATTTCCTCGCCCACCAGGGCTTGCTGGAGTCCGGCCTCAAGATCCGCCCGCTGGTGCTGCCCGACATTTTCACCGACCACGCAAAGCCGGAAAAGATGTACGCCGACGCGGGTCTGGACAGCGCGGGCATCGTCCGGACGGTCTTTGCCGCATTGGGCATCGGTGAGCAGGGCAGCCAAGCCGCCAGGGCTTGATCGTTAACGTGTAAGTCGATCTATAACTGTCTCTTTACGCTGCCCTTTGGCAGATTGCTTACCGTATCCCTTGGGCGTTTCTTAGCGCCGTGCCGATAGTCAATTCTCCCAAGGCAGGGGAGAGTTCGGCGGGATGAGAGCGCTTGTTTGCGCGCTTGCACTGATCGTTCTTGCGGGGTCCTCGATGGCGGAACCACGCTACGATCGCAAGCTGGAAGAGGCGGTGATGGCCATCGTCGCAGCCAAGATCGGTGACATACGCGGCGGCTTCGCTTTCGACGCCAAGCCCGTGATGGTCGTCGTGCGCAATGACGCAGTCATGGGCACCACCGACATGAACGCGGCGCGGTCCGCGCCGCCGGACGGTATGGCCCGCGCGACAGACCGTCGGACCTCAGCCCCGACGCCCTTCTGATATCCGGCTTGCCTTCCGGCCGGTCCTTCTCCAATGAAGGTCATGCCCGCCCCGTCCGCACCTCGAAAGACCGAAGACCGCGTCAGGCTGGATGAACTTCTCGTCCTGCGCGGCCTCTACGCGACCCGCTCGCGTGCTCGTGATGCGGTTGCACGCGGCAGCGTCACGGTCGAGGGAGCGGCCATCACCAAGCCCGGCCATGCCGTCCTGGCGTCGAGCGACATCCATGTCGACGATCCTGCCTCGCGCTACGTCTCCCGCGCCGCGTTGAAGCTGCTCGCCGGCCTCGACCATTTTGGCCTCGATCCCAAGGGCGCGCATGCGCTCGACATCGGCGCATCGACCGGCGGCTTCACGCAAGTGCTTTTGGAGCACGGCGCGTCGCATGTCGTCGCGCTCGATGTCGGCCACGGCCAGCTTGACGATAAGCTTCGCAACGACCCCGGCATTACCGTCATCGAGGGCCTGAACGCCCGCGACCTCGCTCCCTCGCACCTCGACGGCAAGCCGGACTTCCTCGTCTCCGACGTATCTTTCATCTCGCTGACGCTGGCGCTGCCGCCCGCCCTGGCGCTGGCCGCACCCGGCGCAAGAGGGCTCTTCCTCGTGAAACCGCAATTCGAGGCCGGCCGGGAAGCGATCGGCAAGGGCGGCATCCTCAAGGACCCCACCGATGGCCCGCGCATCGCGGAAAAGCTGCGCCTCTGGCTCGACGCCCAGCCCGGCTGGCGTGCGCTCGGCGTCTGCGATTCACCCGTCGCCGGCGGCGACGGCAACCGCGAATTCCTGCTTGGCGGGATCAAGGATCGATGAGCGCGAGTTTCGAGATAGTCCGCCTCGGCGCGCAGGGCGACGGCATTGCCGACACGGAAACCGGCCAGGTCTTCATACCGTTCACGCTGCCCGGCGAGACCGTCACCGCCGCGCGCGTAAAAGACCGCGCAGACCTCATTGCCGTGCTCAAACCATCCCCCGAGCGCGTCGAGCCGCCCTGCCGCCATTTCGGCACTTGCGGCGGCTGCGCCATCCAGCATCTGGAGGAGCGCGCCTATCTCGACTGGAAGCGGCAGAAGATCGTGAACGCCTTGCACGCGGCGAAGATCGACGCCGAAGTCGCCGACATCGTGCCTTGTGCACCGGAGACCCGCCGTCGCGTCATCTTCTCTGCCCG
>JAEYXI010000504.1 GCA_023428515.1 Pseudomonadota bacterium
CCGCACGACCTATTGATCGTGCAGCCGGCCGCGCCGGCCTATTCGCGGTAGAAGATCATGCCGCCATGGTGCAGGACATCGTCGATGAACCTGCCGTCGGCGGTGAAACCGGTGTCGTCCCAGTAGAAGATGTCGTCGCCCCGCACCTCGTAGCGTCCCTGATAGGCGCTGCGGCGGTTGCCGCGCGCTTCGTCGTAGCGCCCGTTCGGCAGGAGTTCCTGGCGGATACGGCCATCCCCGGTGACCCACATGCCGACATAGGGATGGCTTTGCGCCGCATGCGGCGCGTGCAGTTCGGAATTCATCTGGGCCAGACTTTCTTGTGTGTGGAAAATGGCGGCGCCGACGAGAACGGCGCCCGCAACGATCGATCTTTTCATAGCGCCCCTCCTCATTCCTCGCCGCCGGACGCTTCACGGCGCTCGGCGAACAATTCGGAGAGGGTCTGCGATGCCGCAATCGCCTTCGGAAAACCTGATGGCACCGTCACCATGTAGACGATCTCCTTGAGCTCCTCCTCCGAGACGCCGATGTTGAGCGCGTAGCCGGCGTGGACCTTCATGAACGTCCTTTCGCCAATAGCCGCGAAGGCGGCGACGGCAGCGAGTTGGCGCGTACGGTTGTCGAGACCGGAGCGGGACCAGACGTCGCCGAGTGCATAAGCCTCGGTGGCTTCAGCAAGGAAGGGGAACTCTTCCCTCATGCGCTCCAGGGTGGGCTGCGAAACGCCGTTGTTCAGGCCCCTGACCACGGCGTCGCCGCGTTGCAAGCGTTCCTCGGTCGTGTCGGAGAAGGCCGGCAGCGCGCCGGCTCCCAGCAGAATGGCCGTCATGGCGGCGCGACCCGTGCTTTGAAATCCAAAGGACATTTCTTCTCTCCTCATCTGGTGGCGGTGGGACGGACGACGATCTCGTTGACGTCGACGTCGTCGGGCTGCTCGATGACGAAGCGCACCGCGCGGCCGATGGCGTCCGGCTTGAGGGCGATGGCGCGGTATGTCTTCATCGCCTCGGCCGCGACGGGATCGGTGATGGTGTCGGCAAGCTCGCTCTCGACGACGCCGGGATGGATGCAGGTCACGCGGATCCTGTCGTTCTCCTGCCTGAGACCGTCGGAGATGGCGCGCACGGCATATTTGGTCGCGCAGTAGACGGCGGCAGTCGGCGAAACCTGGAGAGCGCCGATCGAAGCAATGTTGACGATGTGGCCGGCGCCGCGCGCGGTCATCTCGGGCAGCACCGCGGCGATGCCGTAGAGCACGCCCTTGATGTTGACGTCGACCATGCGGTCCCACTCGTCGACCTTCAGCGAGGCCATGAGCGAAAGCGGCATGACGCCGGCATTGTTGACGATGACGTCGACGCGTCCCCACACCTGCCGCGCCGCTTCGGCAAAGGTGGCGACATCGGTGCGGTCGGTGACATCCAGGCGGCGGGTGAGCACGTCGCCGCCGGCCGCTTTGATTTCCTCTGCCAGCATATCGAGACGATCAGTGCGCCTCGCGCCGAGCATCAGCTTAGCGCCCGCCGCTCCAAGCTCGCGGGCGATGCCGGCGCCGATACCGCTCGACGCGCCGGTTATGAGAATGACCTTGTCCATCTTCGTCTTTCGCAACTCCCTGATTGGCGATTGCGCAGAAGGTAGGCCTGGTCCATTGTCGCGATAAGCCACTCATTGCTTATCTCTCTGGAGAGAAAAACTAACCAATGCAACCGGATCTCAATGCGCTCGCCGTCTTCGCGCTTGTCGCCGAAGAGAGGAATTTCCGCGCGGCGGCCGACCGCCTGGGCGTCACGCGATCGGCGGTCAGCCAGTCGATCCGGAAGCTGGAGAGGGATATTGGAGCGGTGCTGCTTCAGCGCACCACGCGCAGCGTCAGCCTGACAGAAGCAGGCGAACGCCTTTATGCCGGAATCGCGCCCTCGATTGCCGAGATGAAGGCGGTCACCGAGGCGGCAGGCACCAGGGACGGACAACCGACAGGGCAGTTGAGGCTCGCCGTGTCATCGATCGCGGAACGGTTCCTGGCGGGACCGATGCTGGCGGCCTTTTCGGAAGCATACCCGAAAATCCAGCTCGACATCGTCGTCACCGACGAGGAGTTCGACATCGTCAGGGAGGGTTACGACGCCGGCGTGCGGCTCGGCGAGGTGATCGAGCAGGACATGATCGCGGTCCCCGTCTCGGGCGACCAGCGGCAGATCGCCGTCTGCGCGCCCGCCTACCTGGCGCGCTTCGGGGCGCCGGCACACCCGCGCGAACTGGCCGGCCACCGCTGCATCGGATGGCGCCGGGCCCCCGGCATCGCGCCCTATCGCTGGGAGTTCACCGAGAACGGCCGCGACTTCAGCGTCGACGTCGCGCCGGAGATCACCACCAACGACATGGCACTGATGATAAAGCTTGCGCTGTCGGGAGCGGGGATCAGCTGCGGGCTGGAGGAAAGCTACCGCCCATCGCTCGAGCGGGGTGAACTCGTCATCCTGCTGGAAAAGTTCAGTCCGCCCTTTCCGGGCTTCTACCTATATTATCCGAGCCGGAGGATGCCGCCCAAGCTGCGCGCGCTTGTCGACCATTTGCAGCGCTTCAGGTGAGGTCTCCGGTGGCGGTCGGTTACGTCACTTCACCGGCAGGTGCACCGTGAAGGCGGCACCCTCGCCCACCGTCGACTTGATGGTCAGCCGGGCATTGTGGCGGGTGAGGATGTGCTTGACGATAGAGAGGCCGAGCCCGGTGCCCTTCTGCGCGCGGCCGTTGTCGTCGATCCGGTAGAAGCGCTCGGTGACGCGCGGGATATGCTCTTCGGGTATGCCGGGCCCGAAGTCGCGGATGGTGACGGCTACTTCCGGACCTGGTGCGTTTGTCTTCTCGATCGAAACGACGACGCGGCCGCCCGACTGGCCGTATTTGCAGGCGTTCTCCAGCAGATTCTCGAAGACCTGGAACAGCTCGTCGCGGTCCCCCCTCGCCTCGACCGGCTCGTCACCGAAGGTCCGCTCGATGACGACGCCGGACTCCTTCGCCAGCGGTGACAGCGAGTCGATGACGCTCTGGACGATCTGGCCGACATCGACGGTCGCGCCGGGCGGAAGGTATGGCTTCATCTCCAGTCGCGACAGCGACAGGAGGTCGTCGATCAGCCGCGCCATGCGCTGCGTCTGGTTCTGCATGATCTGCAGGAAATGATCGCGCGCGGCGGCGTCGCCCTTGGCAGGACCGCGCAATGTCTCGACGAAGCCCGAGATCGAGGCGAGCGGCGTCCTCAGTTCATGGCTGGCATTGGCGATGAAGTCGGCGCGCATGCGGTCGATGCGGCGGGTCTCGCTCTGGTCCTTGAAGACGACGACGAAGAGCCCGGTGCCGCGGCCGATCGCCGAGGCCGTTACCCTGTAGACGCGCTCGATGGGCACGCGCTCGATATAATCGACCACCTCGGACGCGCTGGCGCCGATGCGCACGCGCTCGATGGCCGACTGCATCTCGGGAGCGCGAAACTTCATGAGCAGCGACAGGCCGGGCGCGATGGCGCCAAAGGCGGAGCGCGCGGCGTCGTTGACATGCACCGCCGTGCCTGCCGCATCGAAGATGATCAGCGGGTCGCTGACGGCCGCCGCCAGGCTCTGCGCGGACAGTCCTTCGAGCCCGCCAACTGCCGCGGCGCGCTCGGCCTGCCGCTCGCGGCGTGTTCGGCGCGGTGCGAGAAAGGCGACGACCAGCAGAAACAGGATGGCGACCGCGACCATCGTCAAAGGAGCGCCGGAAACGGCGACCACCAGCACGGCCACCCAGCCCGCCGCAAGCATCCAGCGGTTATGCGCCAGCCGGCCCGCGGCGAGGCTCAAGAACCGGCGCGTCCGTTCTTCCCGTCTGGTGTCTGCCATCGGGTTCCAATAGCATGACTGATGTCACAGGAAAGGGTGCATCACGAATGGCGACCGAGAAGAAGGATGGCAAGCCGGAGGCGGCCGGGTCCCAGGCAAGCGGGCCGCTGAAGATCAAGGTCGCGGGCGTCGAGCGCGTCTTCGACATCGACAACCCTGTTTTGCCCGACTGGGTCGACAAGAAGACGGTCGCGACCGGCGGTTTCCCCTATGACAAGAAGCTGGACGGGGACAAGTACGACGAGACGCTGGAGCGCCTGCAGATCGAGCTCGCCAAGCTGCAGGCCTGGCAATACTCGTCCGGCAGCCGTGTGCTGGTGCTGTTCGAGGGGCGCGACGCCGCCGGCAAGGGCGGTACGATCAACGCGGTGCGCCAATATATGAACCCGCGTTCGGCGCGCAACGTCGCGCTACCCAAGCCGACCGAGACCGAGCAGGGGCAGTGGTACTATCAGCGCTATGTCACGCATTTCCCGACCAGGGGCGAGTTCGTCACCTTCGACCGATCCTGGTACAATCGCGCCGGAGTCGAGCCGGTCATGGGCTTTTGCACGCCCGAACAGTACCGGCATTTCCTGAAGGAGACGCCGCGCTTCGAGAAGATGATCGTCAGCGAGGGGATCTGGTTCTTCAAGTTCTGGCTCGACGTCAGCCAGGAGATGCAGCTCAAGCGTTTCCACGACCGCCGCCACAGCCCGCTGACGAGTTGGAAGTTCTCGCCGGTGGATATTGCCGGCATCGCGCGGTGGGACGATTACACCAAGGCGCGCGACGAGATGCTGGAGGAAACACATAGCGAGCACGCGCCATGGATCGTCGTGCGCTCCAACGACAAGCGGCGGGCCCGCATCGAGGTCATACGCCACGTGCTCTCGACGCTGGAGTATGCCGGCCGCGACCTCGAGGAGATCGGCAAGCCCGACCCCAAGATCATCGGCGCCGGGGCGAAGCTGCTGAAGTAGTTCCGACGCCGGTCCCGGCGACGCGGCGGAGCGGCCGGTGCGGCGTCTTCTCCCAGAGATGGGGCTTGCGCCAAAGCTGCCAGGCGGCGCGCCAGGCCGCGACAGACATCAGCATCCAGTAGACGGGGGTGAACAGCACGACCATCCAGAAGCCGAACTTCTCGCGCACCTTGAGCGTCTGCCATCCGAGCAGCAGGAAGGAGAGATAGCCGCAGGCGATGTTGACGATGTCGACGGTGAGGAGAACAGACTTCCAGCTGCCGGAGGAGCGGGCAAGCGCCAGGTCGACGACCAGCACCACGCCGGTGAATAGCAGGAAGGGATGTGCGAGCGCCGACAGCACCATGCCGGCGAAGAGTATCTGGCCGATGACGAATGAGGCCGGGCCGAGCTCGCGCAGCAGGAGCGCCGGATCGCGCATATGGACCAGCCAGCTCTGCATCCAGCCCTTGAACCAGCGGGTGCGCTGCGGCAGCCAGGCGGCAAGGGTGTCGGGGCCGGCCTCCCAGGTCGGACAAGAGATCGTCTCGGTGCGATAGCCGAAGCGCGCGAGCCGCATGCCGAGATCGGCGTCCTCGGTGACGTTATAGGGATCCCAGCCGCCGACCTCATCAAGAACGGCCCGGCGGAAATGGTTCGAGGTGCCGCCGAGCGGCACCAGCATGCGGTTTCCCGACAACCAGGGCACCAGACCGCGGAAGAGCGCCGCATATTCGAAGGCGAACATGCGCGAGATCATGCCAGCTCCGCGATTGGTTATCTCAAGCGGCGCCTGGATGCAGGCGATCTCGGGCGGAGATGTTAGGAATTTCCGCCATGCCTGGAGAAGCTGCTTCGGGTGCGGATGATCCTCGGCATCGTAGAGAACGACGAAGTCGCCGCGCGCCAAAGGCAACGCATAGGCGAGCGCCTTCGGCTTGGTGCGCGGACCGAAGACGGGCACCTCGACCACCTCCAGGTGTCGCGGCAGCGGGAGCGCGCGGATCGCCGCAAGCGTGGCGTGATCGTCCTCCTCGCAGACCAGCTTGATGTCGAGCTTGCTAGCCGGCCACTCTATCCTTTGCAGCGCCGCAAGCAGTTGCGGCACGACTTCGGCTTCACGATGGAGCGCGACGAGCACCGAATAGACCGGCAGGTCGGCGGCCAGCACGCTCGGAAGCTTTCGCACAGGCTGAGGGCCGAAAGAGGCGAGAGCGGCAAAACGCAAGCCGACGCAGGCGAGGAAGAAGAACGAAAAGGCGACGTGGAGCACGACCCAAGTGTCGCCCGGAGCGATCAGCAGGGCCGCCGGAAGCGCCAGCAGAAGAATGCCAAACACCGAGCCCTGCCAGAAATTCGCGGTGATGCGCGCCGACATTTCGGGATGACGGTCGAAGAGGCCGGCGGTCGCCCCTCTCATCAGAAATTGCCTGAGACGGACATGAAGCGCGGCGCGCATCGCACTTGGCGCCACCAGACGCAACCGGCCGCGAATCCTCGGCCGATCCGCTATCGACCGGCGCAGATGTCCGAGATCGAGCCGCTCCGGCACCAGCAGGTAGCTGAGCGCGCCGTCATTCTCGACGAACTTGATAGGAACGCGCCAGCTGGAACGGCGCAGGCAGGTGATCGCCTCCTCGTCGGACAGGACCAGCCGCTCCGGATCGATGCGATCGAGGCGGCCGATGCCGAGTTCCGCAGCCAGGGCCTTGCAGAACTCCTCTTCGTCGACGAGACCGGATGCGAGCAACTCGGTCTGCAAATCGGTGCCGTTGCGGCTGGCGAACGACGCAAGATAGGCGCTGTCGCCAGGCGACAGGCCGAGACGCCGCAACAGCGGTAGCCAGTCCTCCAGCTCGGGAAACAGATAGAGCGCGAATTGAAAGCCATCGCCGAGCTCCTGCTCCGGCGGAGCAGAAGTCCCTTCGAACGGCCTTTCCCTGGGAACAGCCGCATTGCCCAGATGCGGCTGCTCACCGAACAGCATTGCGCTTCATGCCGACCCCCCGATCAGCTCATCGCATGGCCCCTGCTACCTATGGTGGTAGCTCGCCCAGCCTAGCGAAAAAGAAGCGACAGTCAAACCATAGATAATTCTTGCCGCGCAGACCTTTATATTCGCGCGGCAAGATGTTCCGAGATATCTAGGCGGCGAGCCTTGCTATCCTTGCAAGACGGCGCAGCGTCGTCTCGTCCTGCAACGCCTTGTGGAAGAGAGATATCTCCTCGTCGATGCGGTCGCAGAGATGATGGCCATCGCCGCGCAGCAGGCCACGCGTCTGGCGCAGCGCCGCGACCGGCTTCTTGGCGAGCTGGCGGGCGCGCGAATGCGCCCACGCCGCGGCGGTTGCCCCCTGGTCTTCCGGGGCGATCTCTGCGACGAGGCCGAGGTCCTTGGCCTCGTCAGCCGTCAGCGTGTCGCCGAGGCAGAAGAAGCGGAAGGCGGCGGCGTAGCCGAGCCGCTCCGGCGCCAGGATGCTGGTCGCTGCGTCGGGCACCAGGCCGAGATCGACGAAGGGCACGCGAAACGTGCTCTGGCCGGATGCGATCACCATGTCGCAATGGAACAGGATCGTGCAACCGACGCCGACCGCATCGCCATCGACGCAGGCGAGCAGCGGCTTGGGGAAGGTCGCCAGCGTCCGGAACATGCCGGTGACCGCCTCGATCAGCGCGGCATGCTTGGTCGCGTCGAGGAATTCGGAGAGGTCGCCACCGAGGCAGAAGCAACCGTCGAGCCCGCGCAGCACGACCACGCGAACCTCCTCGTCATCGGCCGCCGCGCGAAGCGTCGCTGCGAGCCTGTCATAAGCGCCGCGGTCGAGCAGCGGACGGCCGTCCTCGGCAGCGACGGTGACCGTCAATATGTGATTGCGGAAATCCGTATGCGGGCGACGGGCCACCTCGGCTGCGTCGAGCGGGAATGTCTGCATGATATTCATGATGCTTGTCGCTGGCCGATTATGTCTGGATAGCCTCGTGAGAGCACAGGAGCATGATGGGCTCGGCGTTCGCGCACCACCTCCAGCGTCCGCTCGTTGAAGGTGAGCAGCGTCGCGACGACCTGCTGGCGGCCGTAGGTGCGCTGATAGCCGAGCGGGCGTGCCAGGAAGTGCAGTTGCAGCGCGCGCAGCACCCACATTGGCTCGAACTCGATGATGACCTGGTTGACGCCGCGCGGCAGGCCCCATTCGACGAAGCCGGCGATCAGCTCGGTCCCGACGGTGGAGACGCCGCGGCGGCCGGCGCGGTAGTCCGGCGCCACCGCGTAACGGGTGAGCTCCCAGACGTTCGGCCCGGAAGGCGGCTCGCCGACGAAAAGGTCGGTCAGCACCTCGGTCAAGAGGTGCGGGCGCGTCGTCGGCAGCATGCGCTGATAGCCGGCGACTTCGCCGTTGCGGATGACGACGTGATGCACCGCCTCCTCATGGTCGAACTGATCGATCTCCAGACCGTCCTCGCGATCGAGATCCTGCCATCCCATCTCCTCTACGAAGATGCGATGACGCAGCCGATGGACCGCCTCCCAGAGATCCGGCCGCTGCATCAGTTCTTCAGTGGTAAGCGCGTAAAGCACGTATGTCTGTCTCCTTGATGGACTCAAGGCAGACTAGAGACGCGTATCCTTATGGAAAATTACGCTATCGGTTAGGAATGTAACTATCGGCGATATTTCGCCAAATTTAAATATAACCGCGTCTTATCGCCTCGGCGACGGCCTGAACACGGTTAACGGCGCCCAGTTTGAACTTGGCGTTGAGCAGATGCTTTTCCGAGGTGTGCTCCGATATGCCGAGAATCTGCGAAATCTCCCATTCCGACTTGCCTTCGGCGGCCCATTTCAGGCACTCGCGCTCACGCGGCGTAAGCTCAATGTGATCGACGACACGCCCTTCAGCGGAATGGAGCTGCATGGCGCGTCCGATCGCATAGGTGGCGACCATCGAAATCATGCCGAACTCGGCGCCCGACATCTCGACCTGTTCGCCGCCGAGCGACACCATGACGATCTGGCCGTCAAGCGTCACAAGCGGAAAGGCAAGGCCGTCCTTGAGCTTGAACTCGCCGGCGTCGCCCATGACGACTTCGCCGTCGCGATCGACCTTGATCTCGTCGGCCGCGTCGCGCCACTGGAAAGGAGCCTGCAGCTGCTTCATGCGGCTGACGATCGGGTCGTGGTCGATATAATTACGGGCGACGTAGCGCTCCAGCCATTCGACCGGCCAGTCGCAGAGCAGCACGTGGTCCTTCTGCTGGCCTGTCGGCGTTCCCGGCTGCGGCACGGTACCGGCCATCAGCGCCGTCAGGCCGAAGGCCGACGTCACCTCAAGCAGCTTCTCCGTGACGGCATTAGCCGTCCCGGCCTGCTGGACGTTGCTGATGTAACTCAGCGTTCGATCGAAATGACCCATTGCAACATCCACCCATGTTGCCGAAAAAAAATTACGCGGCATCGTAGCCGCCCGAACCGCCCCGTACCATTAACCGAGGATTGCAAGATAACACATTCGGTTGCGCGGCGGTAGAATACATCTTGCGCTACGGCCGAATACGTACTGGGCCAGCAAAAAGCGACGGGGCGGGCGGCCCAAAAAGCGAATCTCGTTGTTAACCAGTGTATTTCATAGCAAAAGCGCCTGTCCGTCGATACCAACTTTTCCGGCCCCTCCGGACAGACGCGCAAACCACCGGTGCAGTCGAAATGCGAATGAAGCTTCGATCCGCGATCATGGCGCTCGCCGCCGCTGTTTGCCTGGCCGGCGCGGCGTCGGCAGCCGAGCAGCCGGCTGCCCCGATGTTCTGGGACATGAAGGAACGGCTGCCGAAGCCGGACCTCAGCGCGGTGCCGCGCCTGCGCTTCCTGACGACAACCGACTTCCCGCCCTTCAACTATCTCGACCGCGACGGCCGGCTGTCGGGCTTCCATATAGACCTGGTGCGCGCCATCTGCACGGAGCTCGGCATCGCCGACAAGTGCCAGATCCAGGCGATGCCGTGGGAACAGCTCAAGGACGCGCTGGACCGCGGACGCGGCGAGGCGGTCATCGCCGGCATAGCTGTGACCGAGGAGACGCGCGCCCGATATTCCTTCTCGCGTCCGTATCTGCAGTTTCCTGCCCGCTTCATGATGCCAAGGACGCGCGCTGTCGCCGAACCGATCCACGAGAAGATCCAGGGCGAGCGGATCGGGGTCATCGCCGGCTCCGGCCACGAGCAGATGCTGCGCGAGTATTTCCCCGACGTGAAGGTGGTGACGTATACCCGCCAGGAGTGGCTCTACGCCGACCTCAAGGCCGGCAAGATCGCCGGAGCTTTCGGCGACGGGATGCGCTTCGCCTTCTGGCTCGCGGGCTCGGAAGCGAGCGGCTGCTGCCGCTTCGCCGGCGGCCCCTACATGGCGCCCGAATATCTCGGTCTCGGCCTGTCGCTGGCGACCAAGATAGACGATCCGCAACTCGCCGCCGCCTTCGACTACGCGCTCCAGCAGATCGCCGTGAAGGGCCGCTTCTCGGAACTCTACCTGCGCTACTTCCCGGTGAGCTTCTTCTAGACCGGCGTTCCCGCCCCTGCCTGCTAAGTAAGGCTGCGGTGGCGCGCCTTGTTGGCGCGCTCGATCGCCGCGACGGTCAGCGGATCGACCGCAAGCTCGCTGCGCAGAAGCTGCAGCACGCGAAGCTCCTCCATGCGCATTTCGAGATCGACGGCCGCGACTTCAAAGGCGGCCGCGTAGGCGGTCTCGTGAAGATGCAGCGGTATCGCGCCTTGCGCCAGCGAGATCACCTTCTGGAGGCCGCCCTTCTCGTGAAGCAGCTTCTGGCAATCCTGCGCGATCTTGACGAGCTTGTCCTGGTTGAAGTCCTCGAAGATCGGCCAGGACTTCACGACGTCGCCGATGCGCGCCAACTCGACATCGGTCATGTCGCGGTCCGACGCGGAGGTCACCACCATCAGATAGATCAGCGCCTCGTGCGCGGTCGGCTTCTTCATATCGTTCTCCTCAATAGGCATTCCGTACCTAGGAAGCTGCCGGCCCGGTCGCAATGAAAAAGCGCTGAATCGTTGACGTAGCCACATTGGTTACATAGAGCATGCCGGCAAATCCGGCACGGCCGGCGAAAAATCGACAAAGTACCGGAATTTCAGTCATGGCGGGTCAAGCCAGCATCGATCTCAATCCCGAAATGCTCTCGGCCGCGGCCGAGAGCAAGGCATGGCCTTTCGAGGAAGCGAAGAAGATCATCCAGCGCTACAAGGGCCGCGACTTCCCGGAGACCGTGCTGTTCGAGACCGGCTACGGCCCGTCGGGCCTTCCGCATATCGGCACGTTCGGCGAGGTGGCGCGCACCTCGATGGTGCGCCATGCCTTCCGGGTGCTGACCGAGGACAAGGTCAAGACCAAGATCCTCGTCTTCTCCGACGACATGGACGGCATGCGCAAGATTCCCGACAACGTGCCGGACTCGGAGGCGCTGAAGCCCTACCTGCACATGCCGCTGACGGCGGTGCCGAACCCTTTCGGCGGCAATTATGAGAGCTTCGGCCATCATAACAATGCGATGCTCCGGCGCTTCCTCGACACGTTCGGCTTCGACTACGAGTTCGCCAGCGCGACCGACTACTACAAGTCCGGCCGCTTCGACGCGATGCTCATCAAGGCGGCGGAGAAATACGACGCCATCATGAAGGTCATGTTGCCGACGCTGGGCGAGGAGCGGCAAGCGACCTACAGCCCCTTCCTGCCGAT
>JAEYXI010000505.1 GCA_023428515.1 Pseudomonadota bacterium
CGTTGTAGGTCGGCCGGAAATCGACCGCGTCCTCGGCGATGCCTTCGAGGAGGTCGGTCGCGACCTCCGTCATGCGCGCTTCCGTGTAGCGCATGGCGGCCGGGTTATCGCCGTCGATGTTGCCGAAATTGCCCTGGCCGTCGACCAGCGGGTAGCGCACAGAGAAGGGCTGCGCCAGGCGCACCAGCGCGTCGTAGATCGACTGGTCGCCATGCGGGTGGAACTTGCCCATCACCTCGCCGACGATGCGGGCGCACTTGGCAAAGCCCTGGTCGGGGTTGAGGCGCAGAAGCCGCATCGCATGCATAATGCGCCGGTGCACCGGCTTCAGGCCGTCGCGCACGTCCGGCAGCGCACGATGCATGATCGTCGACAGCGCATAGGCGAGGTAGCGCTCTTCGAGCGCCTTCTTCAGGTCGACCGGCTCGATGTGGTCGCCGCCGCCGGAAGCGGGCGGAACAAGGCTTTTTCCCATTGCGCCGGGTTATCCGAGCGGCTGATTCGCGGCAAGTGCCGCACGGGAAGCGCAGTCAGCGCCTCTTCACCATCAATACGCGAACTTGGCGGCCTCGATTGCTTTCCGCCCCCTTTTCCGGGCATTGTCCGGCACCTTCGCCTTTTTCCGGTCTAGTTCATGGCGGACTGGTGGCCGGCTTCAACTGTCTCAGGATCGACAATGACCACACGCAACGCGGCACTTCGCAGGCTCGCCTTTTCGGCAATCCTGCTGGCTTTCCCGATCAACCAGGCGGCGGCACAGGAGGCTGCGGCCGTTGCAGACCGTCTGAAGGCATTGAGCGCCAAGCAGGGAGTGGAACTCGGCTGGTCAAACGTCACGGGCGATGCGTCGAGCATGGTGATCGAGGGTCTGACCGTGAAGCCCACAGGCGAGACGAATGCGTTCCCACTCGGCAATATCACGCTGTCTGGCGTCACCGAGGAGAATGGCGGATTCAGGGTCGACACCACGGCCACGGCGCCGATCACCTCGACATCGGAAGGTGTCACGGTCCGGTTGAGCGAAATCGTCGTGAAGGGATTGAGAATCCCGGCTGAGGATTCGGACGACTCGCTCGCCGCCCTCTCATTCTACGAAAGCGCCGAGATGGCTTCGGCCGACGTCGACATGGGCGGCAAGACCGTGTTCTCCATGAAGGACTTGTCTGCCGAGATCTCGCCCCTCGTGGAGGGCAAGCCCGTCGACTTCACCGCGAGCATCTCAAGTTTCTCCGGCGACTTGTCCGGCGTGACCGATCCGCAAACCAAGGCGATCGTGGACGCATTCGGATACCAGACAATCAACGGCTCCTACCAGAGCGCCGGCGCCTGGAGCCTCGCTGACGGCCGGCTGAACATTACGCAGAACGACATCACGGTCGAGAATGCAGGCAAGTTCGGCTTCAAGATCGACCTCGGCGGCTATACGCTCGATTTCATCAAGAAGATGCAGGAGGTCCAGCAGAAGATGGCGGCCCAGCCGGCTGGCGAATCGACAAATTCGGCGGCCGAGATGGAGATGCTCGGCCTGATGCAGCAGTTGAGCTTCAACGGCGCAACGATCCGTTTCGATGACGCCTCGCTCACCGGCAAGATCCTGGACTATGTGGCCAAGCAGCAGGGACAGAAGCGCGAAGACGTCGTTAATCTGGCCAAGGCCATGCTTCCTTTCGCGCTGATGCAGGTGCAGTTGCCTGACCTTGCCGCCGCCATATCGCCTGCAGTCAACACCTATCTGGACGACCCCAGGAGCATAGAGATCAAGGCGACGCCGCCGCAGCCGGTACCGTTCGCGATGATTGGCGGAGCCGCCATGGCCAGTCCCAACGATCCGGGCGCGACGGCCAAGGCGCTCTGGAGCATGCTCGGCGTGACAGTCACGGCAAACCAGCCGTAGCCCGCTATTCAATCGCACAATACGAAAAAACCCGGCGGTGACGCCGGGTTTTTCTTGAATCGAATGAGCCGATTGCAGCCGCCGCCTGAACCTATTTCTGCGGCTGCACCGTGCGCAGGTGAAGCTCGCGCAATTGCGTCGGCGTCGCCTCTGACGGCGCGTTCATCAGCAGGTCCATCGCCTGCTGGTTCATCGGGAACATGGTGATCTCGCGCAGGTTCTTCGCTCCGACGAGAAGCATAACGATGCGGTCGACGCCGGCCGCCATGCCGCCATGCGGCGGCGCGCCGTACTGGAATGCACGGTAAAGACCGCCGAAGCGTTCCTCGACCGTGGCGCGGTCCAGCCCGACCATCTCGAAAGCCTTGACCATCGTCTCCGGCAGATGGTTGCGAATGCCGCCGGACGCAATCTCGAAGCCGTTGCAGACCATGTCATACTGGAACGCCTTGATCGACAGCGGCTCGGATCCATTCAGCGCGTCGATGCCGCCTTGCGGCATCGAGAACGGATTGTGGGCGAAGTCGATCTTCTTCTCATCCTCGTTCCACTCGAAGAACGGGAAGTCGACGATCCAGCACAGCTCGAAGCGGTCGCGGTCAACGAGGTTGAGCTCCTCGCCAGCGCGGGTGCGCGCATCGCCTGCGAACTTGTAGAATTTCTCGGGCTTGCCGGCGACGAAGAAGCAGGCGTCGCCCTCGGCCAGGCCGAGCTGGCTACGGATGGCCTCGGCGCGCTCCTCACCGATGTTCTTGGCGATCGGGCCAGCGCCTTCCAGCTTCTCGCCTTCCTTGCGCCAGAAGATGTAGCCAAGGCCCGGCTGGCCCTCGCCCTGAGCCCAGCTGTTCATGCGGTCGCAGAAGGCGCGGCTGCCGCCGGTCCTCGCCGGGATCGCCCAGACCTCCGCCTTCGGGTCGTTGGCGAGGATGCCGGCGAACACCTTGAAGCCCGATCCGCGGAAGTGTTCGGAAACCTCCTGCATCTCGATCGGATTGCGCAGGTCCGGCTTGTCGGATCCGTAGGTGCGGATCGCCGTGTCGTAGGGGATGCGCCGGAAATTCTGCGTCACCGGCTTGCCGTCCGCAAAGGTCTCGAACACGCCGCGCAGCACCGGTTCCATGGTTGCCAGCACGTCTTCCTGCTCGACGAAGCTCATCTCGAGGTCGAGTTGATAGAACTCGCCCGGCAGGCGGTCGGCGCGCGGGTCCTCGTCGCGGAAGCAGGGCGCGATCTGGAAGTAGCGGTCGAAGCCCGACACCATGATCAGCTGCTTGTACTGCTGCGGCGCCTGCGGCAGCG
>JAEYXI010000549.1 GCA_023428515.1 Pseudomonadota bacterium
GCCCGACCATGCCCACATCGAGTACTGCCGCGGCATCAAGAACCCGCTCGGCCTGAAATGCGGCCCGTCGCTGACGCCGGACGGCCTCCTGCAGCTCATCGACCAGCTGAACCCGGAGAACGAGCCCGGCCGTCTCACGCTGATCGCCCGCTTCGGCGCCGACAAGGTCGCCGAGCACCTGCCTAAGCTGGTGCGCGCGGTAAAGAAGGAAGGCCGCAGCGTCGTCTGGTCGTCGGACCCGATGCACGGCAATACGATCACTGCAGCCGGCTACAAGACCCGGCCGTTCGACCGCATCCTCAAGGAAGTGCAGACCTTTTTCGAGGTGCACCGCGCCGAGGGCACGCATCCCGGTGGCATCCACATCGAGATGACTGGCAAGAACGTGACCGAGTGCACCGGCGGCGCCCGCGCCATCACGGCCGAGGACCTTCACGACCGTTACCACACGCATTGCGACCCGCGCCTCAACGCGGACCAGGCGATCGAGCTGGCTTTCCTGGTCTCGGAGCTTCTGAAGAAGAACACCAGCCAGGTGCACACGGTCGCTGCCGAGTAAGCACCGCAGGGCTTAAAGGATAAAGGCGCCGGACCTCCGGCGCCTTTTGTTTATCCACGCTGCGGCATGTGGCGTTATCCTTGCAGCCCATGAACGCCGCGTGCTCGCCATCCTTCTTTGTTTCAGGCTTTTCTTTCCCACCGCAATCCCGCAATCCGGGGATCGCCGGCGAGATCGATCCGGTCAAAGCCCACGCGCTGGCGCGGGAATTCGCAAAGCGCCTGAACGCCCGAGCCCGAAAGCCTGATGCGCCAGGTCTGGCGGTCGACCGGCTTCGGCTTGGCGAAGACCTGGCAGGACAGCACCGCGACATTGGCGCGTTTTTGGGGATCGCGCACCGACTGGTAGCGGATCGCGTGAAGCTCGGCCTCCCGTGCGGCGTCGGCCAGCGCCTGGCAGGCCTCGTAGTCGGAAAATTCCGTCCAGCGTGCGCTGTCCTTCGACAGGGGAGGTTTCGTCAGGTCGATCGCCTTGTCGGTGCGGATCGCCGCCGAGAACGCCGTGTATTCCGCAGCGTCGCTCGGCCATGGCGTATCGGGGGAGTCCGCGAAGAAGAGCAGTCGGTAGAAGGCCATCTCGGCCACGGCCGTCGCGACCTGCTCGGCCGCATAATAGACGCCGCGGGTTCGCCCGGCGCGGCGGAAGCGCGATCCCTGCGGATAGACCGAGCCGTAGCGGAAGGGGGTAGCGAGCAGATAGTCGAGGTGCCGGCACTCCTGGGGGATCGTCGGCTTCGTCTCCTCGATCAGGTCCTCCAGCAGCGCCTGCTCGTCCAGCGTGTCGACCAGCTTCAGCGTGGAGACGCGGTGCTGAGCCTCGACTAGGCGCCAGACCTTGCCTTCCAGCCTGAACGCTTCAGACGAGAGCGCGCCGGCTGTCCAGGTACGCGATGACATCGAACAGTCCGGCAATCGTCATGATCTTTTCCAGCGGGCGGGCCTCCAGCGCGAGGTTGGGGTTCTTTATCCAAGCCCTTGCGACCGTCTCGTCGCCGCCGACGATCGCGTCCAGCGAGCGGAAAAGCCTGACGAACAGCACGCCGAGCTCGAAAGGCTTGGTGCCGCGTTCGAGAGAAAAATCCTTGCGTCGCATGCGCGATACGGTCGCCTCCGAGACGCCGAGAACCCCGGACAGCGATCTGGCGCTTACGCCAAGCTGATCGGCGGCACGGATCACGGCTTCGGTAAGCACCGTGGCTTCCGCCGCCGGCCTCAAGCCGCTTCTTGGCTCAAGCATACGAATCTCCATTTCTGGAGAAAATATAGTGCAGGAAAGTTCACAAGGAAAGAGGGGCCTTCGACTGGCTCATTCCGTCTTATAGAGCATCCACCCCTTGCCGGTCCGCTCCGGCAGCGCCGAAAACCGCGTCACGCGGTTGCGGCCGGTCACTTTCGAGCGGTAAAGCGCCCGGTCGCATTTCGAATAGAGATCTTCGGGGCCTTCCGCCTCGGACGCCATGCAGATGCCCATCGAAACGGTCACCGAGCCGTAGTGGACCCCGGTCCGGCTGTCCACGAAAGGCGTCTGTTCGATGAGCAGGCGTATGCGGTCGGCAATCTCGGAAGTCGCATCTTCGCTCGCGCCTTCGACGATCAGCGCGAATTCCTCGCCGCCGGTACGCGCGACGAACATGTCAGCGCGGATCGAGGAGCGCAGTATGTCGGCCACGCCCTGCAGGATCTTGTCGCCGACGGGATGGCCGAAGCGGTCGTTGATCGCCTTGAAGCGGTCGATGTCGGCCAGGATCAGCGCCTTGAACAATATGCCGCGGTTGCTGTTGTAGATGCCGGCGATCTCGCGGTCGAAGGCCCGCCGGTTCCAGATCTGCGTCAGCGGGTCTGTGTTGGCGAGGCGCTTGTATTCCTCGAGCTTGGACTTGACGCTCTCCAACTCATTCGACTTGTCGGAGAGGGCGCTCGCGACCTCCTTGCCGTGGTCGATGGTGGAGGTGGTGGCGACCGACATGACCTCGACGATCTTCTGCAAGAGGTCCTTGCTGACCAGCCGCCCGTTCAGGCCTTCCGCCGTCTGGTCGAGCATGCGGCCATATTTCTCGACATGGCTGCGCTCGTTGCGCAGGATCGCGGCAATGTCCTCCAACTCGCCGGCGATCGTCTCGCGCGCCTGCTCGACGATGCCGCTGGCATGATTGCCGGCGAAATATTTGCGGCCGATACGGTCGAGTTCGTCCTGGGTCGGCCGCTTGCTCAGCGACACGACCTCCAGGCTGAGTTCCTGGTTCGAGCCGGACAGCGCCTCGTAGAATATCTCGTAATTGCGGGGCAGGGCGATCACGCCGAGTTGGCGCATCGTCAGGAGAACGGAACTCGCCAGGTCCGAAGCCTGATCCACCGCGGCGCTTGCAGGCTGCATTTTCATTCCACCTTGCGTCGTTACGGCTCCGCCGTCGCCGGGTGTTGCCACCGTCGACGGACAAAACGGCCGGGCTCGGGGAGCGCCAAGCGGAAGAAGAATGCTGTCATGCCACGAAGATGCACACGCCCCCGAGGCACCTCCGTATTCCAGGATTATAGGAAGGGCCGCGCTAAATTTTCCTTAATTTCAAAAGGCTTGCGCCTGGCAACTGCCGCTGCGGAACGGGACGCATCGCGCTTGAAGGTCGAGCATGCGGCAGACTTGGCGGCTGTCGCAAAATCTTCAGCAAAGCCGCAAGATTTCTGCAAGAACGTGTAGAGATCAAGGGGAGTAACGCATGACGAATTTGCACAACGGGTCTTGTCTTTGCGGCGCGGTGCGCTTCGCTGCTTCAGGTCCGCTGAGGGGCGTGGTCTATTGCCACTGCTCGCAATGCCGCAAGCAGACCGGCCATTATTACGCCGCTACCAATGTTGCCGACGGCGATCTGACCATCGAAGGTCAGGAAAAAATCACCTGGTATCGGGCGTCGCCCTACGCGAGACGGGGATTCTGCTCGGTCTGCGGCTCGGCGCTGTTCTGGAAGCACAACACGTCGGACGAGATTTCAGTGATGGCCGGCGCTTTCGAACAGCCCAGCGGATTGAAGGCGGAGGCGCATATCTTCGTCGTCGACAAGGGGGACTATTACGAGATCACCGACGGCCTGCCGCAGTTCGAGCGCTCGACGCCCGATATCAAGGTAGCCGACGACTGAACCCTGCGACCCGAAAGGCGCCGTTCGCCGGTAAAATCCATTCCCATTTTCGCAATTCATGCTGTAAAGCGTCGCCTTCCGTCCGTTCGAGGGATATTCATGGAACGCCTGATCAAGGCCTGGCAGAATTCGGTTCGTGCCTTCAGCAAGCTTTCGGTGTCGGAAAAGGCTTTCCAGCAGGAACTGGCATTGCTCGCGGTCGCCATTCCCGCAGCCTGGTTCCTGTCTACGTCATGGCGCGGTTATTGGCTGCTCATCGGCGCGGTGCTGCTTCTCATCATGGTCGAAGTGCTGAACACCGGCATCGAAGCCGCGTGCGACGCGGTCTCGCGCGAATTCCATATCGATATCCAACTTGCCAAGGATTGCGGCTCGCTGGCCGTGCTGATCTCGATCCTGATCGCGCTGATCGTCTGGGGCCTCGCGGTGGTCGAGACAGTTTCGGGAATACCGCTCTAGCCGCGGCGACCCGTTACCAGCGCCTCTATGCGGTCGAGTTGGGCGGAGAGCTTCGCCATGTCGTCGCGTAGTGTCATGATCTGGCTGTGGCGCATCTCGTCGAACTTCTCGTGCAGCGCCATGATCTCGATCTCGGCCTTCAAATTCACCTCGTAATCGTGCGAGGCATCGAGACGGTCGCGCTCGCTCTGCCGGTTCTGCGACATCATGATGATCGGTGCCTGCAGCGCCGCGACCATCGACAGCACGAGATTGAGGAAGATGAAGGGGTAGGGGTCGAAGCCCTCGCGACCAAGGAGCCAGGCGTTGCCTGATGTCCAGAGGACCAGGAAGATGATGGCGGTTACGATGAAGCTCCAGGAGCCGCCGATCCTGGCAATTGCGTCAGCCAGGCGGTCACCCAAACCCTCGCCATGCGCAATTGCAACATTGACGTCCCGCGAGATCGGCTTGCGCTCCACGGTGCTCTCGAGGACGCGGCTTTCCTGCTCGCTCAGGGCTTCGGGGCGGCGTTTCAGCCAGCGTCCGGCAAGTTCGGCAACGGTTTTCGCCACGGCTTCCTCCATGCTCGACTCGGCTTGGCAGCCACGCCTCCATATAGGAGTATGCCGGCCCGTCGGAAAAGCAGGGGCCGAGCGATGACAAGCTTCAAGAAGATTCGGGAGCGTGCCGCCAAGCGCAAGGGCGGCGATGCGGCGCTGAACAAGCTGCTCGGCGCGAGACCCGACAATGCGAAGCTGAAGAAAGTGCCGGACAGTCGTATCCTCTCCACCATGGCCGAGCGTATATTCTCCGCAGGCTTCGTCTGGTCGGTAATCGAGCAGAAATGGCCGGGTTTCGAAGAAGCGTTCCTGGGCTTCGAACCGAAGGTTCTTCTCTTCCAGCCGGAGGATTTCTGGCACGACCTGACTTCCGACAAGCGCATCGTACGTAACGGCCAGAAGATCATGTCGGTGCGTGAGAACGCCGCTTTCGTTGAGCGCATATCCAGGGAGCACGGAAGCTTCGGCAAATTCCTGGCGGCCTGGCCGGCCGACGACCAGATCGGGCTGACGGCCTTCCTGGGCAAGAACGGCAGCCGGCTCGGTGGCGCCACTGGCCGCTACCTGCTGCGATGGCTGGGCTGGGATACTTACATCGTCTCACGCGACATGGTCGCCGCATTGCGCGATGCGGGTCTGGACATCGCCGAGGAGCCGACCTCCAAGAAGGACCTGCAGAAGGTGCAGGATCAGATCAACGCATGGGTCAAGGAAACCGGGCTGCCGCGCATGCACATCTCGCGCATCCTCTCCATGTCGATCGGCGAGAACAATCCGCCCGAGGTCCTGCAGGCCTACATGGGCGAATAGGGCGAGAAGTGGCACAAGCGATGGTGGCAGGCATCGGCATTGCGGGTGATTGAACGCCGCGCTACATCGCTCGCCATGGCCAAGAAAGCTCCAGACATACTGCGCATAGCAGTCGCCCAACTCAACCCGATCGTCGGCGACATCGCCGGCAACCTCGCCAAGGCGCGGGAAGCAAGAGCGGATGCCGCACGGCAGGGCGCGGACCTCATCCTTTTCACCGAGCTTTTCATCGCCGGCTACCCGCCGGAAGACCTCGTGTTGAAGCCAGCCTTCGTCGCGGCCTGCGAGCGCGCGGTCGGCGAGTTCGCAGCGGATACTGCTGATGGCGGCCCGGGGGTGATCATCGGGACGCCGCTCAAGCGCAAGAGCGGCGTCCATAATTCCATCGTCGTCGCGGACGCAGGCAAGGTCATTGCCGAGCGTTTCAAGCTCGACCTGCCGAACTATGGCGAGTTCGACGAGAAGCGCGTGTTCCAGGCGGGCCCCGACATGCCCGGGCCGGTCAATTTCCGGGGCGTCCGGCTAGGAATCCCGGTCTGCGAGGACATTTGGGGTGAACTCGGCGTCTGCGAGACCCTGGCGGAGAGCGGGGCAGAAATCCTGCTGGTGCCGAACGGCTCGCCTTACTATCGCGGCAAGGTCGACGTGCGCCAGCAGGTGGTCATCAAGCAGGTGGTCGAGACAGGCCTGCCGATGCTCTATGCCAACCAGCTCGGCGGGCAGGACGAACTGGTTTTCGACGGCGCGTCGTTCGGCATCCAGGCCGACAGGTCGCTCGCCTTCCAGATGAGCCAGTTCGAGGAAACGCTTGTCGTCACCGAATGGAAGCGCAAGGGCGAGACATGGGTTTGCGTCGACGGGCCGATGTCGAAGATTCCCGAGAAGGAAGAGGCGGACTACCGCGCCTGCATGCTCGGGCTGCGCGACTATGTGAACAAGAACGGCTTCAAGAACGTCGTGCTTGGCCTCTCGGGCGGCATCGATTCCGCCATCTGTGCGGCGCTCGCGGTTGACGCGCTGGGCGAGGAGCGGCTGCGCGCCGTCATGATGCCCTACAAATACACGTCGAAGGATTCGCTGAAGGACGCCGAGGATTGCGCCCGCGCGCTTGGCTGCCGCTATGACATCGTGCCGATCTTCGAACCGGTCGAAGGTTTTTCGCACGCGCTGACGCAGCTCTTTGAAGGCACCAAGGAAGGCATCACCGAGGAGAATCTGCAGAGCCGCGCGCGCGGCACGATCCTGATGGCGATCTCCAACAAGTTTGGCTCGATGGTCGTCACCACCGGCAACAAGAGCGAGATGTCGGTCGGCTACGCCACGCTCTACGGCGACATGAATGGCGGCTTCAATCCAATCAAGGACCTGTACAAGATGCAGGTCTATGCGCTTTCCGCCTGGCGCAACACGACGGTGCCGCCCGGCGCGCTTGGGCCCTCGGGCGAGGTGATCCCGAAAAACATCATCGACAAGGCGCCTTCCGCGGAATTGCGCGAAAACCAGACCGACCAGGATTCGCTTCCGCCATATCCGGTGCTGGACGACATCCTCGAATGCCTGGTCGAGAACGAGATGGGCGTCGACGAGATCGTCAAGCGCGGACACGATCGCGCGACGGTCGCGCGTGTCGAGCACCTGCTCTACATCGCCGAATACAAGCGGCGGCAGGCGGCGCCCGGCGTGAAGATCACCAGGAAAAATTTTGGGCGCGACCGGCGCTATCCGATCACCAACCGGTTTCGGGACGGAAAATAGCATCTCGCTGGCAAACCCATGGAAATCTCGCATGACCCTGCACGGCTGGACTTCCAGGCGACCTCCGATCTGCTGAAGGACAGTTATTGGGGCGGCCAGCGCACGGACGAGATCAACCGGCGCGCCTTCGAGAATTCGGTCTGCGCCATTGCACTGATCGATGGGGAGCAGGTGGGTTTCGCTCGTGCCTCCGGCGACCGCGCCGTGTTCGCACGCATCTCCGACGTGATCGTCTGGCCTGAACATCGCGGCAAGGGCATTGGCAAGGCGCTGGTCCAGGCGCTGCTGGATCATCCGGAACTCGCCTCCGTGCAGACCTGGATGCTGAATACGTCCGACGCTCATGGCCTCTACAGGCGTTTTGGCTTCCAGCCGGTGAGCGACGGCTATGAGATGCGGTTCGACCGGCGTGCGGCCATCGGCGGGTGACAGGGGTCATTTCCGGGGTTGGCGAAACGGAAATGCTTGGTTATAAGCGCTGACCTCGATCCTCGAACAGGGAGGTCTGAATGCTAGAATTTTTCGTCGCCTCCCAGGGTCCGGCTTCCGGAAACGCTCCGAACAGCTGAACCCAGCGCCTCCTTGGCGCTATCCCATCGCGGCATCTCCTGACGACCGATCGCTGCGAATCTCTCAATTCTGATTTTCGAGGATGGCATCCGACTGGATGCCAGGCACACCATGTCTCGTTTTCGTTTCGACTTGCGCGGCGGCGCCTTCCGCAGCGTTCTCGGATTCACCTGGCTGCATTGGCGGCGGCAGCCGGTGCGGCTGACGCTTATCGTGGCGGCTTTTCTCCTCGCTACGCTCGCCGACGTGCTGACGCCGCTTTACGCGGGCCGGTTGGTCGACGCCGTCGCAAGTGGCAATGCCTCCGAAGCGGCCGCCTGGAATGCGGCGGTCATGGCGTTCGCCTGGCTGATCGGGCTTGCCATAGGGGCGCTGTTTCTCAGGCATGTCGGGTTCACGGGTATCATCGACCTCACATTGAAGATGATGGCCGATATCGGGTCGGACGCCTTCCACCGCGTGCAACGCTTCTCGACCGACTGGCATGCCAACAGCTTCGCCGGCTCGACCGTGCGCAAGATCACCCGCGGCATGTGGGCGCTCGACCTCTTGAACGACACGATCCTGATGGCGCTCCTGCCGTCGCTGGTCATGCTGATCGGCTCGACTGTGCTCTTCGGTCTGACTTGGCCGATGATGGGTGTGATCGTCGCCATCGGCTCGCTTGCTTATATCTGCCTGACTGTAGCGCTGTCGCTCGGCTATGTCGCACCGGCGGCGCGGCTCGGCAATGCGTGGGACACCAAGCTCGGTGGTGCGCTGGCTGACGCTGTAAGCTGCAACGCGGTGGTGAAAGCTTTCGGCGCGGAAGCCCGTGAGGATCACCGTTTCGCCAGGGTCGTCGCCAAATGGCGCAGCCGTACGCGGCGGACCTGGACACGCGGCACGGTCAACGGCACGACACAGGGCGCGACGCTGCTTCTCATGCGCGTGGCCATCATCGGCTTCGCGCTGTTCCTGTGGTCGAACGGACAGGCGGGCGCAGGCGACATCACCTTCGTGCTCACCTCGTTCTTCCTGCTGCAGGGATATCTGCGCGACATCGGCCAGCACATCCGCAATCTCCAGCGTTCGGTGAACGACATGGAAGAGTTGGTCGAAATGCAGGCGCAGCCGCATGGCGTCGCTGACCGGCCCGGTGCCGGCCCGATCCGCATCGGCAGTGGCGGCATCGAGTTCGAGAACGTCACCTTCCACTACGGCAACCATCTCACGCCGCTCTACCGTGACTTCTCGGTGTCGATCCGTCCGGGCGAACGCGTCGGCCTCGTCGGCCATTCCGGCTCTGGCAAGACGACCTTCGTCAAGCTGATCCAACGGCGCTACGACGTGAACCAGGGCCGCATCCTGATCGACGGGCAGAACATCGCCGACGCAAG
>JAEYXI010000538.1 GCA_023428515.1 Pseudomonadota bacterium
GCTGCACTCGGCTCCCTTTTTGCGGGGACCGTCGCGACCTTCCTCATCGCCGTTTTTGCGCTTCCGCTTTCCTCCCTGGCGCTGCGCTTCGGGGCGCCGGAATATTTTTCGCTGATCGTCCTGGGGCTGATCGCCTCGACGACCCTGTCGCACGGGCCGGTATCGAAATCGCTGGCGATGGTGGTGGTCGGCATCATGCTCAGCCTGGTCGGCACCGACATCTATACGGGTGCGCACCGCATGACCTTCGGCTCGCTCGCGCTGGCCGACGGCATCAGTTTCGTCGTCATCTCCGTCGGCATATTCGGGGTCGGCGAGATCATCAGGAATCTCGGCGACCAGCAGGGCCAGCAAATGTCGCTCGCCCGCGTCACCTCCCTGTTCCCAACGCGAGAGGACTTCCGCCGGATGACGGCTCCCATCCTGCGCGGCTCCGCGATCGGGTCCTTCCTGGGCATTCTGCCCGGCGCGGGCGCGACGCTCTCCTCCTTTGCCTCCTACAGCGCCGAGAAGCGCTTTGCGCATGGCAAGGAGCGCGTGGGCGAGGGAGCGATCGAGGGCGTCGCCGGTCCTGAAGCCGCCAACAATGCGGCCGCACAGACCTCCTTCATCCCCATGCTCACCCTCGGCCTTCCGGCGAACCCGGTGATGGCATTGATGATCGGCGCGCTGGTGATCCAGGGCATCCGGCCGGGCCCCCAGGTGATCTCGAGCAATCCGGAACTCTTTTGGGGATTGGTTGCGTCGATGTGGGTCGGGAACCTCTTCCTGGTGATCCTCAACCTGCCGCTGATCGGCATCTGGGTGAAGCTGCTCAGCATCCCCTACCGCTTCCTGTTTCCGGCGATCATGGCGTTCTGCATTTGCGGCGTCTACGCCTCGTCCCTGAACACGGCGGAGGTGTGGCTCATCGCAGCGTTCGGATTGATGGGCTACATATTGTGGCGGCTGAATTTCGATCCTGCGCCGCTCCTCATGGGCTTTGTGCTCGGACCGCTGCTCGAAGAGCAGTTGCGCCGCGCCCTGATCATCTCGCAGGGCGATGCGATGGTGTTCCTGCAGCGGCCGATCAGCGCCACGCTGCTGGCCATCGCCGCCGTGGTGCTGGCTTTGATGGTCCTCCCGGCACTGCGCCGCAAGCGCAACGAGATCTTCGTGGAGCCGGAAAGCATCTGAGGCGCCTTGAGACGCCCCGGCGTCAGGCCTGCCAGCGCGGACGCTTGTCCTTGTCGACTAGCGCCGCGCGCACGCCCTCGACGAAATCGGGATGGCGGGTCGAGATTTCGACGAACCGGAGCTCGTTCTCCAGGCACTGCTCGAGATTCATGCCTCTCCCCTGCCTCTGGCTTTCCAGCGTCCAGCGCAGCGACGACGGCGAGCGCGCCTGCAGCAGGCCGAGGGTATCGAGTGCGAAAGGAGTACCGAGCGCTCGCAAGCCGGCAAATATCTCTTCGACGCTGTCCCCCGAAAAGGCCTCGTTTATCTCATCAAGATGAGGCTGCAGCGACAGCCGGTCCGGCCGCGTCGCCAGCGGCAGGACGGCTTCCGGCCCTGAAGCCGCGAAAGCAGCGACCGCCTCGTCAAGCCGCGATTGCGGAACGAGATGGGCGGCAAGATCGAGGAGCACCGCATCCGCGCCCGAGAGCCGGGCGCCGGTCATGCCGAGATAGAGGCCGAGCTTTCCCGGCAGCCGCGACAGGAAATGGGTCGCTCCTGCATCCGGAAAAAACCCGATCAAGGTCTCGGGCATCGAGAGGCTGGCTTTCTCAGTGACGATGCAATGGCCGGAGTGGACCGCCAGGCCCATCCCGGCGCCAAAGCAGATGCCGTCGACCACGGCGAGCACCGGCTTGGGATAGGTGGCGAGTTCGAGGTCGACCGCGTATTCGGCGGCGAAGTAGTCGCGGATGGCGTCATAGCGGCCGGGCCTCGCGTGCTCCCAGGCGGCGCGGACGTCCGCTCCGGCAGAAAACGCCTTGCCCCCTTGGCCCGCCATCACCACCCGCGAAATGCCGGGGTCATGCTTCCAGGCCGCAAGGGTCGACGAGAGCGCCTCCAGCATCTCGCGGGACAAGGCATTGAGCGCTGCCGGCCGGTTGAGGCGCAGATATCCCACGCCCTTCTCCACCCGCGTTTCGACCTCGTCTTTCACCTCGGCACCTGCAGTCATGGGTTCGTACTCCCGTCACGCTGCATGGACATCGAAATCCGTCGCGCGGGCCTGCTCTTCCCAGGCCGCGATGTCGGCCTCGAAGCGCGCCTGCTTCGCGCGCCACCGTTGCAGAGCTACCGACCCGACCAGGACATGCAGCGGCGGATTGGGCGATTCCACGATATCGCAGATGAGCCGGGCGGCCTTTGACGGATCGCCGGGCTGCTTGCCTGTCCCCGCACGCAGGGCGGCGGCGCGCTTGCCCGCCGTCTCCGCGTAGTCGGCGATCGGACTTGCCGCGCCCGATGCCGAGCGACCGTTGAAGTCGGTCCGGAAAGGTCCCGGCTCGACGATCGTCACCTTGATGCCGAGAGGAGCGAGTTCGACGCTCATCGCCTCGGAAAGGCCTTCGAGCGCAAACTTGCTTGCCGAGTAGTGGCCCGTGCCGGCATCGCCCGCAAGCCCGGACACCGATCCTATGTTCACGACGTGTCCGCTGCGTTTGCGGCGCATGTCGGGCAGCACCGCCCGCGTCACCTCCATCAGGCCGAAGACGTTGGTGTCGAAAAGCGCGCGTGACTCGGCATCCGTCACTTCCTCGGCCGCACCGTGGAATCCGCGGCCTGCATTGTTGACGAGGACGTCTATCCCTCCCGACCAGGCGAGCGCCTCGCCGACGGCGGCCCGTACGGAACCGCCGTCCTCGACGTCAAGGCTCAGCGGGATGGCGCGATCGCCCCCTGTCGCCGCGACGCGCTTTGCGTCATCAAGGCGCCGAGCCGTCACCACGACGCGGTCGCCGCGCGCCAGTATTTCGTGCGCCAGATGCTCGCCAAATCCGCTGGAGCATCCGGTAACCAGCCAAGTCCTCATCCGTCGGTCTCCTCGAGCCTCGTCGCCACCATGCGGGATACGGCAAAAAGTGTCGACTCTTTTTAGATATTGACTTTGCTTGCTAGCTATTTCTTCGGCTAAAGTCGACAATTATGACCATAAGGAGATTCCGGATGAGGGTTGCGCTGGCTGGAGTAGGACATTGGCATACTCCCCTCTATCTCGATCCTCTTCTCGAACTGACGGATGTTCAGGTCGTGGCGGTCGGCGATCCGGATCCTGTCACGGCCCGGACGCTTGCCGATCGTATCGGCTGCGGCGCCGAATCGACCGTCGAAGCATTGTGCGATCGACATTCGCCGGATCTCGTCTTTGTCCTGGGCAGTCACGACACGATGGCGCCGTCGGTTCTTGCGCTGATCGAGCGGAACATTCCGCTCGTTGTGGAAAAGCCGGCCGGGCTGACCGAAGCACAAGTTTCCGAACTGGCGCTCGCCGCGGAACGCGCCGGCGTATTTGCAGCCGTTCCCCTCGTCTTCCGCACATCGGGTTTCATGGACGCCATCCGCACCATCGCGGCGGGAGAGCAGGTGCTCTATGCCGACTTCAAGTTCATCGCTGGCCTGCCCTCGCGCTATCGGGATGCCGGCTGTCACTGGATGTTCGACAAGAAGCAGGCTGGCGGCGGCGTCCTGACCAATCTCGGCGTCCACTTTCTCGACCTCTTCGATCTGCTGGGCCCAGGCGAGACTTCCGTCCTGGGCGCCACGCTCGGGAACATCCATGGGGACGGCAACGTGGAGGATTATGCGGCCGTGACCCTCAAGTCCGGTTCGCTCCTCGGCCGGGTCGAAACGGCCTATCTCTATCCGGCCCCCGGCGGGATCTTCGACATGCATTTTTCCGTACGTACCGAGGGGCACTATTTCGCGGTGACGGGGCCGGGCCAGGTTGAAGTCAGCAACCTGGCCGGAAACCGGCAGGTCATCGACACGACCACGACCAACATGCCGATCTATCCCGAATTCGTCGCGGATGTCGTGGGCAGGGTACGGGATGGACGCAAGCCCGTCGCCGATCTTGCCGATATGGCGCGGGTGATGCGCCTGCTCGACAAAGCCTACGCAACGGCTGCTGGATAATCCGGGTCCCCCGGCCCTGTCCCGGCGACAGCCAGTTGCATTCGCCGCGAAGCTCGCGAGATAGTGGTGCAAGAGAGGGAACGACACGAATGGCGATGATGGACACCGAAGGCCGGGTCTCGCGGCCGAATCTCATCGAGCAGGCGCAGCCTCGATCGCCGTCTTTCGAGAAGGCGGCGGCCATGGTGCGCCGCATCGTCGCCGGGCGGCATGTGCGGCCCTCGCTGGTTTCCGAGCTGGCCTGCGAGATCGGCGCTGAAATCATCGAGGGCATCCGGGCGCCTGGTGAAGATCTGAACACGGTCGATCTCTCGACCCAGTACAAGACGAGCCGTACTCCGATCCGCGAGGCCCTGATGCTCCTCGAGAAGGAGGGTCTTGTCGACATACCGCCGCGACGGCGACCGCGGGTCATGATGGCGGAACCTGCCGAGGTCAGGGACATCTACCACGCGCGTTCAGCCCTTCTGGAACTCGTGACGTCGAGGGTTGCGGTCGCGGCGGAGCCGGCGCAGCTCGATGAGCTGGAAGCGCTGGTGGCAGCGATGCATGCGGCAGCCGATGCCGGGGACGTGTCCGAATATCTCTGGGCGAACACCGACTTCCACGAGAAGAACAACAGCATAGCCGCCAACCAGGTGGTCATGCGCATCCTCGATTCGCTGCTTCTGCGCTCGCTTCCCTTCCGCAAGCTCAGCCTTTCGACCCTGCAAGGAATGAAGCGATCCTGCCAGGACCATCTGCACCTCATGCAAGCTTATCGCGATCGCGATCCGCTGCTTGCCGCCGCCATCATGCGTTCGAACGTCTCCAACGCGCTGGCGCGCCTTGAGACCGTCATGGCCGAAGGCGGCGCGTCTGCGCCTAAATCGCGGAAGCGGCGCATCAGGGCCTGATCTGTCGACATTATCCAGAGTTTACCCTTGATTTGATCCCTCTTTTGGGTCAGACGGTCGACACCTGCGTGTTGGAGGATAGTTTATGCCTGCTGGCTTTCTTCTCGTCATGATGCAGCCGCCTGCCTCGCTCGAGGAGGAGTTCAACGCGTGGTACGACACCGAGCATGTCCCGGAACGCCTGGCGGTTCCCGGTTTTCGGACGGCGATCCGTTTTGTCTGTCTCGACGGACACCCGCGCTACCTGGCCATGTACGACCTCGACGATAGGGCGGTGCTGGACTCCGACGCCTACATGGCTGTGTCCGGCGATCGTTTCTCGCCGTGGACCCGTCGCGTGACGAGTCGCGTCCTGGTGCACAGGACCTCGGGGCATCAGCTCTATACCGGTGACGGCGTGACGGGGACCGCGACGCGCGTCAGGCTCATGCGCTTTCGCGGCCTGTCGTCGGGAGACGAGAGCGAGCTTGCGGAAACGCTTCGGCGCGGTTTCGAGGACCGGCCCGAGACGATCGACCTTCGCCTCTTCCGCTGCGACGGCGACGACGGTCATTTCGCCTTCATGCAGTTGCGCTGTGCGCCATCGCGCGATCAGAAGGACCTTGCGGCGCTCGGACGCTTCGCCGGTGCGCTCGACATGGACAATCTCTACGCACCCTACGATCCCCGTATCTGAGCTGTCGTTATCCCGCGGCCGCCGTCTTGTACCTGACCCGGTTCTCCAAGAGCCTGACGACGCGGCCGATGCCGTAGCAGATGACGAAATAGGTCATCGCCAGGATAGCGAAGACCTGGAGCGGCTTGGTCAGCGTCAGGCTGTTGACATGACTCGCGGTCAGCGTGAGTTCTCCGACGCCGACCATGTATCCGAGCGAAGTCTCCTTCACGATGATGGTCAGCACGTTCAGGATGCCCGGGCTCACATTGTAGAGCACCTGCGGCAGCACGACCCGGAACGTTATCGGGAACCAGGATAGTCCGAGCGCCTTCGCCGATTCGATCTGGCCCACCGGGAGCGCCAGTATGCCGGCCCTTATGACCTCGGAAAGGTAGGCGGTCTGGTAGAGAGTAATCGCGGCGATGATCGTCGTGAAGCCGCTCAGCGGAAAGCCCAGCACGATCGGTGCGAAGAGATAGACCCAGAAGATGATGAGCAGGACCGGCACGCAGCGGATGAAGTTCACGTAGCAGGCTGCCGGAACGGACAGGTAACGTTTCCCGCCGGTGCGCGCGAGCGCGACCAGGACGGCGCACGGGAAGACCAGCGCCATGCTGAGCGCCGAAAGAATCAGCGTCAGCACCAGGCCGCCGAGGGGACCGCGGGGGAATTCGCCGAGGACCAGATACGGCCCCATGTCCCGCAACAGTTCGATCATCGGTCGAACGCTCCCGGGATCTGCAGGCGGGCATTGAGGAGATAGCCGGTCGCGATGATCAGCATCGAGCCGGTGAAATAGACCACCGTGGCGATCGAGAACGCCTCGAAGACCCGGAACGTCTCGGTCGTGATTTCACGCGAGCGATACATCAGTTCGGCGACGCCGATCGCCGCGGCGACGCTGGTGTTCTTGAAGAGGGAGAGCGACTGGCCGACGACAGGCGGAAGTGCATGGCGGATGGCCTGAGGGATGATGACCAGCCGCAGCGTCAGGAAGAATGAAAGGCCGATCGACCGCGCGCTTTCATACTGTGTCTTGGGTATCGCGCGCAGTCCGCTTCGAAGCTCTTCGGACATGAAGGCGCCGCCATAGAGGCTGAGCGTTATCGCGGCGTAGACGAATTCCGCGCCGTGGCTGTTGGCGAAGTCGTTGACGGCCCGCGGCAGCACGGAAGCGATCCCGAAATACCAGACGAGAAGGTGGACCAGGAGCGGCACGTTGCGCTGGTATTCGACGAAGGCGCCGGCGAGATAACGGATCGGAGCCGCCTTGACCGATCGAAGCCCCGCCAGGATGACCGCGATCAGAAGCGCGCAGGCCAGGCTGAGGAAGAACAGCACGAGCATCGTCTGGACGCCGCCGAGCAGACGGTCGAAATAATATTCGCCGAATACAAGCTCGTAGTTCAGCTCGTAGT
>JAEYXI010000629.1 GCA_023428515.1 Pseudomonadota bacterium
GGCGATGACCGTGCCGAAGACGGCGGAGAGCAGCGACGCCAGGATCGGCTTCAGCGCGGTGCGGTCCAGCGCCACGATCAGGCTCGAATCCGACTCGCCGAAGATGAAGCGGAAGTTGGAGAGCGTGGGTTCCTTCGGCCACCAGGTGAGATCCGCGCCCATGGCCGACCATTCGCCGATCGGCTTGAACGCCATCGACGCCATCCACAGGATCGGGACGAGCGTCACCGCCAGCGCCGCGAAGATCGCGGCGTAGCGGAAGGTCTCGAATGGCAATGAACGCTTCATGGCGGCGGTGCTGGCTCTTGAAAAGAAGGGAGGGACGTTCGTCGTCCCTCCCTTCAGGCTGGCTCGGGAGGTTAGCTGACGGGATCGATGACGGTCGGCCAGGCCTCCTTGTTGCTCTTGATGGCCTCGAGCAGCTTGTCCTCGCCGGTGCGCCGGGCGATGCGTGCCCATTCGCGTTCGGTATCGGCCATCGCCTGCTCGGCGGACTTGGTCTTGGTCAGCGCCGCCATGAGGTTCTCGTCCAGCGCGTTGTGGAAGGCGGTCGCGCCCGGATAGTTGATGGTCGGCACCGTGCGGGCGACCGTCTCGCGCACCACGTCCATGTGGTAGGCATGGTAGGTCTGGCGCACCAGCGGGTCGGAGAAGTCTGACAGGCGGAACGGATCGAAGTAGCCGCCGGGATTGGCCGTCATCCAGGCGTAGATGCGCTGCGAGCCGAGCCACTGCAGGAAGACGTAGCAGGCTTCCGGATTCTTCGCCTGCGACGAGACGGAGGCCGAGAGGTTCAGCCACAGCACCGAGCGGCGGACCAGCCCGCCTTCGACCTCGCGTCCCGGCGGCAGCATGGTGCCGATCTTGCCGGTGACGGCAGAGTCCTTGTTGGCAGCGTTATCGAGGAATTTCGGCAGGTTGGAGAAGGCGCAGGTCATCGCCGCGCCGCCCTTGGCGAAGTTGCCGTACTGCTCCGGCCAGCCCCACGAGATGGCGTCGGGCGACTTGTAGGCAAGCGAGTCGATGTATTCCTGGGTGGCCTTCACGCCAGCCTCGGAATTGATCATCGGCTTGCCGTCGTCGGCGAACAGGAACTGGTTGGGCGAGCCCATCGAGACGTAGCGCTGGTACCAGTTGGTGTAGCCCCAGCCCTGGTTGCGAATGTCGGTCGAGCCCAGCATGCCCTGGTCGGGGCGATGGAAGAACAGCGAGATCTCGTCGAGCTGCTTCCAGGTGGTCGGCGGCGCGAGGTCGTAGCCGTGCTTGTCCTTGAACGCCTTCTTCTCGGCTTCGTCGCCGAACAGATCGGTGCGGTAGACCCAGGTCTGGAAGTCGCCGTCTAGCGATACGCCGTAGGTCGAACCGCGATACTGGTTGAGCAGCGACACGCCCTTGGCGCCGCCGACATAGCCATTCTCCGGATCGTCCCACTCTGGTTTGTGCTTGGCGACGAAGTCGTCGAGTTGCAGGATGCCGCCGGTTTCGGCGAGGTCGCCCAGGCGGTTCCATTCGACGGCGTAGATGTCATAGGCCCCACCTTTGGTGGAGATGTCCTGCATCGTCTTGGTGAATTCCTGGCCGTTCGGCACGCCGACGACCTCCAGCGTGATGCCGGTTTCCTTCTCCCACAACTCCTTAATGGACGGCGCGCCGGCCGGGAAAGGCTGGGTAAGCTGGCCGATCGAGCCGTCGGAAAGGCCGAGCACGATCTTGTCGACGCCAGCCGCCTTGAAGGCCTTCGCGGCCTCTACGGCGCGGCCTTCCGGCGTGTCGGCGCCATACTGATAGCGTTCGGCTCCATCGAAGCCGGTGGGTCCGCCGATCATGCCAGGCGCCAGGGCGTCTGCCGCGAAGGCACGTCCGGGCCGGATGAAGCGCGGCGCGATTCCAATTGCTCCGAGATAGAGCGCGGCCTTTCCACCGGACGTGAGAAGGCTGCGCCGTGACATGCGCAACACGTTAGACATTGATTTCCTCCCTGGGGTCGTCGCCCCTATGAGGAAGATTGACGATGACAAATGATGATGTCAACATCATTAAAAATCAAAAATCATCATTTTGGCTGCGAAAAAGAAAACACCTTCATAATTTCAAACAGATACCGCATCGCAAGATTAACTTATGGATCATAAAAATGATGTCTTTTGATGTGATTGAAACCGCAGGCATGCACTGTCGCGTCGTGAGGCCATGCCCTCTAGCGCCGTGCGACTTGCTCGAAGAGCGAGCCGCCTACATCATTTCCAAGCAGATTCGCCGATCATAGGTCATAAATGCGCCCCACCCTTTCCGAGGTCGCCAAGCAGGCAGGAGTCTCGGCTGCAACCGTAGATCGCGTCATCAACAACCGCGCCGGCGTGAAAGCGCGGACGCGCGAGATTGTCTTTGAGGTGGCGCGCCGGCTTGGGTACATATCGCAGGAGCACGCAAATGACGGTGCACTGTCGGGTGAGCCCATACGTCTCGATTTCGTGCTCCCGATCGGCACGAATTCCTTCATCCGCATGCTCATCGAGCACCTGGCGGCCCAAGGTGCCGCCCGGCCTGGGCTGGACGTACACGTACACGCGATAGAGGGCTTCAACCCTGATACGCTGGCCGCGACGCTGAGCGATTTGGGAGACAGGACAAGAGGCGTGGGGGTGGTTGCCCTCGATCATCCTACCGTCCGGGAAGCGATCCGTGCCCTTTCGGCGAAGGACGTCAAGGTCGTCACGCTGGCGACCGATGTACTGCATGTGCCTCGGGTCGCCTATGTAGGCATCGACAATCGCCAGGCGGGACGCCTCGCGGGCTATCTGCTTGGTCGCCTGCTCGGAGCGGACACGCCGAAGAAGGTAGCGATGTTTGCCGGTTCGCTCTCCTATCGTGGCCACCAGGAGCGGGAGATGGGATTTCGGCATGTCCTCAGCGAAGAGTTTCCGCACCTGTCGATCGTCGAATTGCGCGAGATGCTCGACGACCGTGAGCGCGCCTATTCCGAGGCGTCGTCAATTCTGGACCGCCATCCGGATCTGGCCGGCATCTACAACGTCGGTGCGGGCAATCAGGGCATAGCTTCGGCCATCCGCGAACGCGGCCGCCAACGATCGACGATTTTCATTGGCCATGAGCTGACCGACGGCACCAAGCGCCTGCTCCTTGACGGCACCATGGACGCGGTGATCGACCAGAACCCCAGGGTCGAAGCGCGGGAGGCGTTGAACCTGCTCACCCATGCCATCAAGGATCTTCCTTACGAGGCGCATCCGCCTCGGCTGCACCTGATCCTGAAAGAGAATATTCCCGAGGTTTGAGCACTGCTCGCCGGTAAAAGCGAAGCTCTGCGCAGGGACGTCGCTCTCACTTGGCCAAGGCCGCTTGCAGCGTTTCGAACAGAAGGTCGGCGTTGAGCGGCTTTTGGAGAAACGCCTCGGCTCCTGCGGCAAGGCAGTCGGCGCGGAGTTCCGGCTGCGTGTTCGCCGTGATGATGACGGCCGGAATGTCCGCGCGGGCGGTCCGCAGGCGATGGAGCACGTCGAGCCCACTGAGGCCCGGCATATGCAGGTCGAGGATGACGCATTGCGGTGCATCGTCCCGCACGCTTTCGAGGAATGCCTCGCCGGAAGGGAAATCGACCGGCTGATAGGACATCGACAGGACGAGGCGTCTAAGAGCGCGTCTCACGGAACCGTCGTCGTCGACAATGGCTATGACCGGCGTGGTCGGCATTGATGGACACTATACTTCGGTTTGGGAGCAGGACATTGGACTTGGGTCCAACACCCCGCGGCATCAGTCGCGAAGGTGCTCCACCATCTTGACCAGTTCGGCCAACGTGCGCGCGCCCATCTTCGTCATCATGCGCCCGCGATGCACCTTGATCGTCTTCTCGACCGTGCCGAGATCGCCGGCGATCTGCTTGTTCAACCGGCCGGCGACCACGCCGTCGAGCACCTGCCGCTCGCGCGGGGTGAGTTTGTCGATGCACGCCCGAATGGAATCCTTCTCGCCCTGTCGCTGCCGCCGCGCGGCATCCACGCTCTCGGCCTGATGGATGGCCGCGAGCAGCGTATCTGCATCGACCGGCTTGACCAGGAAGTCGACGGCACCGCCCTTCATCGCCCTGACGCTCGTCGGTATGTCACCGTGCCCCGTCAGGAAGATCACCGGGCGGCCGCCTGAATCGGAGGACAGTGCTTGCTGGACCGCAAATCCATCCTTTCCAGGCAGGCTGAGGTCGACGATCGCGCAGCCCGGAGCTTCAGGATCGTGCGCGATCAGGAACGCTTCAGCCGTCGCATAGGACGAAACCCCGTAGCCGGCCAAGACGAGGAGCCGCGACAATGTCGCGAGCACACGCTCATCGTCGTCGATCAAATGCACGTGGAACGGGGCGTCTCTTGTCATTGCCCTTTCTCACGGGGCGGAAGAGTGAGCACTATCCTTGCCCCATTCTGCCGGGTCTCATCAAATCTGAGCGTTCCGCCATGCGCCGAGGCGATTGTGCGGCAAATAGCGAGACCGAGCCCCAACCCGTTTGCCTTGCTGCTCACAAAGGGGCTGAAGGCTTTCTCCGCCATCTCCGGCGCCAATCCAGGACCGTTGTCCGACACCGCGAGCATATAATGGCCGTCCTTACCCTTGCGCACCGTTATCTCGACGATGCGCCTTTCCGGCGCAATCTGCGCCATCGCTTCCGCCGCATTCACGATCAGGTTGAGCACGATCTGCTGGAGCTGCGCAAAATTGCCGAGCACCAACGGCTCTTGCAACTCGCGCTGGAACTCCGCCTTGACCTGCCGGGCCACCAGTTCGCTTTTCGTCAGCGCCAGTGTCGCCGTCACAACCTGGTTGAGGTCGACCGGCGTCAGCGCCGCCTCCCCCTTGACCAGGAGGCTGCGCAACTGCCTGATGATTTCGGCAGCGCGCTTGTCGTCGGCGACGATCTCGCCGAAGATTTCCTTCACCTCGCCCATGTCCGGTTCCTTCTGGTCGAGGATACGGCGGCCGACCTCGGCGTTGGCAAGGATGGCGGTCAGCGGCTGGTTGAGCTCATGGGCGAAGGCCCCCGACAATTCGCCGAGTAGCGAGCTGCGCGACAAGTGGGTCAATTCCAGGCGGCCGACCTCGAGTTCCTCCTGCGCCCGTTTCGTCCGTCGTCCCTGAACGATGAGCGCAGTGATCAGCAAGGATTGGAACAGGATGACGGCGACGGTCGCCAGGATTTCGGTGCGATATTGCTCCCATGCAGACGGCACACGGAAGCGGATTTCAGTGTTTTCCGGCAATCCACTGGCGTCGAGACCAAAACGCTGGATTTGACGCCAGTCGACGATCGGGAGCGCCGTCGAAGCGACGAGCTTGCGCGGCGTAATCTCGCCCGAGATCGCCGCGACGGCGAGCCTCGCGACGTCCTCCCCCATCGTCTGGAAACCTTCCACCTGGCCGCCGACGAGGCCGATGTCCATCATCGTGCTGTAGACACCGTAAGCCGGCGCGCCCGACGCCTTGGCAAGCTGGGCGGCGACCTCGCGAGGAATGAGCCTCTTGCCGTCGGCGTCTTCAATCACCGTCAGCACGAGCAGGATCGTATCGACATCCAATCGCCGGACCGCATCGACAAACCCTTCCACGGTCAGACCGGACAGGTAACTCACTTCGAAATCGTCGGGCAGGCCGGCAAGATCTCGCCGTGCGCTTTCCTTCCAGCTTCCGTCGAAATCGGCCGAGCCGGTCACGACGACGATCTTTCGCGCACCGGGTTGGAGGCGCCGCGCAAGATCGATCGTTCCATTCACGTCGAAACGGCTGACGACACCCATCGAATTGGCAGGCAATTTTTCGGCATCCAGGGTCTCGGCA
>JAEYXI010000233.1 GCA_023428515.1 Pseudomonadota bacterium
CTTTTAAGGTACTCCTTTGCTGCCGGCGAAAAACCCAGCCTTTAGGGCAAGAAAAAACCCGGCGCCGAGGCGCCGGGTCTGAACCGTAGAATCTGCGGAATGAGGCTTATGCCGCCTCTTCCTGCTCGGCTTCCTCATTGTCGGCCTTGGCGCCGCGCTTCGGACCCTTGGCGAGGTTGACCTCGATCAGGCGCACGGCCTCGGTTTCCGACATGCGGTTCACGGCAGCGATCTCGCGCGCCATGCGGTCGAGCGCTGCTTCATAGAGCTGGCGCTCGGAATAGGACTGCTCCGGCTGGTTGTCGGCGCGATAGAGGTCGCGCACCACCTCGGAGATCGAGATCAGGTCGCCGGAATTGATCTTCGCGTCGTATTCCTGGGCGCGGCGCGACCACATGGTGCGCTTCACGCGGGCGCGGCCCTGCACGACCTTCAGCGCGCGCTCGACATAATCTTCTTCGGAGAGCTTGCGCATGCCGATGGAAGTCGCCTTGGCGACCGGCACCTTGAGGCGCATCTTGTCCTTCTGGAAATCGATCACGAAGAGTTCAAGCTTGTGCCCCGCCACTTCCTGCTCGTCGATCGCCACGATCTGCCCAACGCCGTGGGCCGGGTACACGATGTACTCGCCGGTCTTGAAACCCTGGCGCTGCGCCGACTTCTTATGCTGAGTGGTAGTTGCCATTACGCCCTGAACTCCTTAGTTGTGGCCTCCGGTCATGACCGGCGAACCTGCTGCGGTCCTTGGGACCGAACTCATGTCAGCGGCAAACAGGTGAAATCCGACGGAACAGTCCAAACCGGCCTGACGCAATAAAACGTCCGCCTGGCCCAGATACCCTGGTCCGAAGTCGGATTGCACCTTTCAATGATTAGGGCTTGCGCGCCTTGATTGACGTTTTGCCATTGGCATATTTGCTACACCTAGCACAAAAAGTCGCCAGAATCAACAATTTGCTGCATTCGTGAACGAATCCGGCACCGTTTCGGGTGCGGACTGGTTAACGTCAGGTGGCATCGCGCCGGTTCGACAGGCCAGCTTCCGTCAGGTCATCAGTCGCCTTCGCCGGGCTCGGCGGAGAAGAATTTCTCGAACTTGCCCTCCACGCCGTCGAATTCCTTGGCGTCCGCAGGGGGTTCCTTCTTGGCCGTGATGTTGGGCCATTTGGCGGCATAGTCGCTGTTCACCTCAAGCCACTTCTCGAGGCCGGATTCGGTATCCGGCTTGATCGCGTCGGCCGGGCATTCCGGTTCGCAGACACCGCAGTCGATGCATTCGTCCGGATGGATGACGAGCATGTTCTCGCCTTCGTAGAAGCAATCGACCGGACAGACCTCGATGCAGTCCATGTATTTGCATTTGATGCAATTGTCGGTCACTACGTAGGTCATGGACGGCTCCGGGATTTTTCCCGCATTTCTAATGTTTTGGGTGAGTTATCCCGTTTGCGAGAGGCTGGCAAGGTTGGCGGTTTCCGTCGACCGCACCTTTGCGGAATCGCTTTCCAACCGCGACGTCTCAAGGGTCGTTCTTTAATCCCACCCGCGCAGCTTGTCGGTCTCGCGCCGCTCGCGCTTGGTCGGCCGCCCGCTGCCGGCCTCGCGCAGCGGCGCGATGGCGTCGAGCGGCGCCTCGTCCTTCGGCGTAGGCGGCGGCGACAGATCTTCGTAAAGCGTCCTCGCCTCCTCAGCCGGACCGCGCCGCTTGCCGGCGTCGATCACCTTGTAGACGAGGATTCGCCGGTCGAGCGTTACGGTGAGGACGTCGCCGGGCTTCACCAGATCGGACGCCTGCGACGCCTTGTCGCGATTGATGCGCACGCGACCCGCGACGGCCAGCTTTGCCGCCAATGATCGCGATTTCACCACGCGCGCGAAGAACAGCCACTTGTCGATGCGCTGGCGGGCAGCGTCCATCTACTTCTTGAGTTGGTCGCGCAGCGCGGCGAGCTTGGCGAAGGGCGAGAGCGGGTCGATCTTGGCCGGGCGCTCCTCGCGCGGACGCGGCTGGAAGACCGGCTTCGACCCACGCTCGGGACGGCCATCCTCCCGCTTGCCCTTGCGGAAATCGGGACGATTGCCTTCGCCTTTCGGTGCGCCCTTGAAGCGGTCGCGATCAAATTTCGGCTTGCCGGCCGGGCGGTCCGCGCCGTCTCCTTCGCGGCGGCCCTGGAAGGGCGGCCGCCCGCCCTGGCGATGACGGTTGCCTGAGCGTTCGCCGGCGTCTGCGCCTTCCGCCTGGTTGCGACCATGACGCGGACGCTGGTCATGCCGGCGATGGCCCTGGCGGTCGAAGCGACCGGGACGCCAGAGCAGGATGGGTTTTGCTTCCTCTGCGGAGGGCTCGCCGGTCGCAGCGCCGGCTTCCGGTGTCGCGGCGTCGACGGACGCAGCCTCTCCGGATTGGGTCACATCGACCCGTTCGCCGGTTTCTTCCGCCTGCCCAGCTTCCGTGTGCTCGGCAGAGGCCGCGGCGGGCGTTTCGTCAGCAACCCCCTCCTTGGCCTCTTCCTCAATCGGAGAGGAAACAGGCGTCTCGACGGCCGGTTCTTCTGTAGCTTCGGGCGTCCAGGTGGCGGCTTCGAGCGGAGCAGCCTGGTCGGACGAGATCGCGTCAGAAGGCTGAGCACTTTCTTGTTCGGGCGCTTCAGCGGCGGGCGCTGCGCCGAGCACTTCCTCCGGCACTTCCTCGGCAACCCCCTCAGTCGCCTGCGGCGACACCTCCGCCTCGATGGCGGAGGGGGCCTGCGCTTCCGCTGCCTGAGTCTCGGCGGCCGCCTTGGCTGCCGCTTCGGCCTTCTCGGCTTCCGCCTTGGCGGCAGCTTCGCTCGCCGCCTGGTCGAGCGCATCGAGCCGCGCCTTCACCTCGGCGGCCGGCTTCGGCTCGGCGCGATAGCCGAGGCCCTTCAGGATTTCTTCCATGTCGTCGGCATTGGCGCCGAGGATCGACATCATGGGCGGCGTCACCATGAAGGCCTGGCCGTCATAGGCGCCGTCGGGACGCGCGCCGAGGCCGGCCTTCCAGGCGAGCGCGGGGCGGATCAGGTCGGCCAGCCGCTCGAGGATATCGACACGCACGGCGCGGCGGCCGAGCGGGCGGAAGCCGGCAAGCTTGTAGAAGGCGCGGTCGAAGGCGGGATCGATGACGACCGAGGTGCGGCCCGATGCAAGCGCGTGCACGACATCGCCGAAGCCAGGCTTCTCCTTGCCGTCGTTCTTCAACGCCCAGAGCAGCGTGACGAGCCCGGCCGGCGCAGGCTTGATC
>JAEYXI010000263.1 GCA_023428515.1 Pseudomonadota bacterium
CCGGCAGGCAGCGACAGGGTGACGTCGCCGAGCCTTACGGTGGCAATGCCGTCGGCGACGCCGGTGACCTCGCAGGGGAATATATTCGCCTCGCCGATGAAGTCGGCGACGAAGGCGTTGGCCGGCGCGTCGTAGAGCTCGCGCGGCGTGCCGTCCTGGGCGATGACCGCGTTGTTCATGACGATGATGCGATCGGAGACGGCGAGCGCCTCCTCCTGGTCATGCGTGACGTAGACGACGGTCAGGCCGAGCTTCTGCTGGATCTCGCGGATCTCTTCGCGCACATGGCGGCGCAGCTTGGCATCGAGGTTGGAGAGCGGCTCGTCGAACAGCAGCACTTGCGGTTCCAGCACCAGCGCGCGGGCGACCGCGACGCGCTGCTGCTGGCCACCGGAGAGCTGGCTGGGCAGCCGCTCGCCGTAGCCACTGAGGCCGACGAGTTCGAGCCCGGCGCGGGCGCGGGCCGCGACTTCCTTCTTGGCGAAGCCGGAAAAGCGCAAGCCGTACTGGACGTTCTCGTCGACGGTCATGTGCGGAAAGAGCGCGTAGGACTGGAACACCATCGACACGTCGCGGTCGGTGGCCGGAAGGCGCGTCACATCGGCGCCGCCGATCAGGATCTGGCCTGACGTCGCCATCTCCAGACCGGCGATCATTCTGAGCGTCGTCGTCTTGCCGCAGCCGGATGGGCCGAGCAGGGTGACGAGCTTGCCGGCCTCGATGGCAAGCGAGATGTCGTTGACGGCAGGCGTCTTCGACTTGCCGTAAATCTTGGTAACGTTCCGGAACTCGACCGAAGCGGCGTTGCTCTTGATCTCGGCCATCAGCCGCCTCCGGAAATTGCTGGTGCGCCGGCCTGGGGCAGGCTGACATTGGTGCGCGATTGCGAGAGGTCGCCTTCATGGCCGCGGCGGCCGATGTTGCGGCTGCCGACGACGAGCTGCATCAGGCCGATGACGACGAGCATGACGCCGATGAGCACGGCGGAATAGGCGATGGCGATGCCGTATTCGTTGTTCTCGACGCGGCCGACGATGTAGCTGGTCGACATGTCGTACTGCGCGCTGACCAGGAAGATGACGGCGCTGATCGCGGTCATGGCGCGCACGAAGGAATAGACGAGTGCTGCGAGGATCGCGGGCCTGAGCAGCGGCAGTACCACCTTGCGGAAGGTCTGCCAGGAATTGGCGCCGAGGGTGAGCGAGCTCTCGTCGAGGCTGCGATCGATCTGCGACATCGAGGCGACGCCGGCGCGCACGCCGACCGGCATGTTGCGGAAGATGAAGGAGAGAACGAGGATCAGGCCGGTTCCGGTCAACTCGATCGGCGGCACGTTGAAGGCGATGACGTAGGAGACGCCGATCACCGTGCCGGGAATGGCGAAGGAAAGCATGGTGCCGAATTCGAAGGCGTCCTTGCCGGCGAAATTCTGGCGCACCAGCAGATAGGCGGTGAGCAGGCCGATCGCGGCCGTCAGCGGCGCCGAGATCAGCGCGATCTCCATCGTCGTCCAGAACGAGCTCCAGGCAGCACCCCGCCAATGGATGCCGCACTCGTTCCAGCTGATGGCGAAGCTCTTCACATAGTGGTCGAAGGTCAGCGAAAAATCGACGCCCCAGAGTTTTACGAAACTGCCATAGAAAATCGTCACATAGATCAGCAGCGTGAAAAGCGTCCAGAAGCCAGCGACGCCATAGACGACCGTCCTGAAGGTTTTGGGCAGTTGGGGATGGACGCCGGCATCGCCCTTGCCCGAGACGGTGGTGTAGGATTTTCGGCCGAGCCAGAACCGCTGTGCGTAGAAGGCGCCGAGGGTGAAGAACAGGAGCACGATGGCTAGGATCGCCGCTTGCGCCTGGTCGTACTGCGCGCCGACGATGGCGAAGAAAATCTCGGTCGACAGCACGTCGAAATTGCCGCCGAGCACGAGCGGATTGCCGAAATCGGCCATCGATTCGATGAAGCCGAGCAGGAAGGCATTGGCGAGGCCGGGGCGCATCAGCGGCAGCGAGACGGTGACGAAGGTCTGCCAGCGATTGGCGCGCAGCGTCTGCGCGGCCTCCTCCATGGAAGGGCTGACGCCTTCGACGACGCCGATCATGACGAGGAAGGCGATCGGCGTGAAGGCGAGCACCTGCGCCATCAACAGGCCGGGCAGGCCGTAGATCCAGCGCGTCGGCTGCACGTCGAAGACGGCGGCGAAGAGCTGCGTCATGACGCCGGAGAGGCCGAAGAGCAGGATGATGGCGAGGCCGATGACGAAGGGCGGCGTGATGATGGGGAGCACGGTGAGCGCCCTGAGCAGCGCGCCGTAGCGGAAGCCGGTGCGGGTCACCATCAGGGCGAAGACGAGGCCGAGCCCGGTGGTGATGATGCCGACGAGGATGGCAAGGAAGAGCGAGTTCCAGGCGACGCCACAGCGCGGGCCGCCGGACAGGCAGCCGAGGCCCCAGAGACGCTCGCTGAACAGTTTTGCAAGGAAGACGCCGAGCGAATAGTCGCCTTCCTGCGTGACGAGCGCGCTGGAGAACATCTGCAGGAGCGGCATGAAGATGAAGAGGCCGACGACGGCGACGACGAAGCCGATCGAGCCGACGACGAACTCGTCGCCGCCGACGGCGCCGCGCGCGGCAAGCCCGGTGGTGAGCAGGAAGAGGAAGGCCGTGCCGACAAGCACGGCGCCCCAGCCCATGCCGAACTGCCTGATGTCGAGTTCGCCGAAGAGCGCGGTCAGCCACTGCCACTGGAAGCCGCGCAGGCCGATGCCGAAGCCCTGGAGCAGGAAATAAAGGAGGCCGAGGGCACCGGCGGCGATGAGCAGGCTGCCGAAGACGGGGTCGGGCTTTTTACGCCGCCACAGCAGGAACGGCAGGAGCAGGAAGACGCCGATCGGGGCGAGCCAGGGCTTTTCGCCCTGTAGCACGAGGAAGAGCGCCGGCGCGACGTCGTCCGACAGCGGCCAGCCGTCGAGCAGCCAGGTGAAGGTGAAAAAATTGTCGTCAAGTCCGTACCAGGGCAGCAGGCAGTAGCCGACGAGGCCGACCGCCGTCCACAGGACGACGGTCGGGTGAAGAGCTTGCGATGTGCTGCGTGCGCGCATCGCTTATTGCGGCAGCGACGAGACCTCCGTGTCCCATTTCTGCAGCAGGCGCTTGCGTTCGTCGCTCGAGCCGTACTTCTTGAAGTCGTAGTCGATGAGCTTGATGGTCGAGAGATCAGGCGACAGCGGCGAGGGCGTGGCGCTCTTGTTGGACGGGATCTGGAATGACTTCACGTCCTTGGCCTTCGACTGCATCTCGGCCGTCAGCGCCCAGTCGTAGAACTTCTTCGCTTCTTCCTCGTTGCGCGCACCCTTGATGATCGACATCGAGCCGATCTCGTAGCCGGTGCCCTCGCAGGGTGCGACAGGCACGATCGGGAAGCCGGCTGCAGCCTGCGCGACCGCGTCGTGCATGAAGACGATGCCGATGGTGGTCTCGCCGAGGCCGGCCGCCTTGATCGGAGCCGAGCCGGACTTGGTGTACTGGTTGATATTGGCATGCAGGGCCTTGAGGTATTCAAAACCCTTGTCCTCGCCCATCAGTTGCACCAGCGTCGCCAGCAAGGTGTAGGCGGTGCCGGACGAGTTCGGATTGGCGACCTGGATCTGGCCCTTGTATTCCGGCTTGATCAGGTCGGCCCAGCATTTCGGCTCGGGCAGGCCGTTCTTGGCCAAGAGATCCTTGTTGTAGCCGAAGCCGAGCGCGCCGGAGTAGACGCCGACGGTGCGGTTGCCGGAGGCCTCGGCCTGCTTCAGCGCCCAGTCGTAGAGCTGGCTGGCGTTGGGCGAGACATATTCCTCGGTCAATCCTTCCTCGGCGGCCTGGAGATGGGGATCGCCGGTACCCGCCCACCAGACGTCACCCTTCGGGTTCGACGCCTCGGCGCGCACTTGCGCATAGATCTCGCCGGAACTCTTGCGTGTCATGTCGACGGTGATGCCGGTCTCTTCCTCGAAGCCGCGCGCTACCTGCTGGCACCATGCTTCGTCGGCTGCGCAATAGAGCGTCAGGC
>JAEYXI010000285.1 GCA_023428515.1 Pseudomonadota bacterium
GCCTCGGCCTTTTCCTCGGCTTTCGGCGGCTCAACTAGCTCGACGTCGACCGCCTGTTCTTCTTCCGGCTGCGGCAGCGGGAAAGTCGGCAGCCCGAAGATGACGAGCAGGGCGACGACCAGGTGCACGGCGACCGAAGCAGGCAAACCGAGCCCGAATTTCCGCTGCCGCTCCTGCGTGTCATGCTTCATCGTGGACCGATGTGGAATGAAATACGGGCAGCTTCAAGATTCGATGCCGCAAATCTCCGTGTCCGCCTTGCGCTGCATCGAAATGAGCATCGGCGGCGATATATTGCCGTGCCTCCCGTTCAGGGCGGGTCCATTGCGATGACATTGCCCGCTTGCGTGACCGTGCAGTGAACGGTGCTACCCGGCGTGTTCAAGGTCAGCACCCAGTCTTCGCCCGATCGCCTGAAGCTTCTCACCGTGCTCGCGCCGGTCTCTTCCTCGTCATAGGCATCGGCCGCATTCATGCAGGCATCCGTCGCCGCCTTCGAGGGCTCGCGAGACGAGGCGGCGTCGCTCTCCTCGATCGCCTTCATGCCGCAGTCGCCGTCCGGCAGCATGTCGATCGTCTTGTAGCGCCCCTGCGACACATGCACCTTCGCGCACACGCCGGTCTTTTCGTTCCACCATGTGTTGTTGCCGCCGACATCGACATAGCCGCGCGCCTGCATCTGCGTCTCCGCGCCGGGCGCCCGCGCGCCGAGAAGGTCGACGATGTCGTCCGGCGTATCGGCGAACGCTGGCAAGGCAACCAGCGCAAAAGCTGTCGCAACAATCGGCTTCCACATCATTGTCGTCTCTCGGATGCGCTGTCGGATGACGCCTTTTAGCGGTCAAACGCCACGACATCCAGCAGAAGCGATCATAAGCGCTGCGCCGGTCGGCATGCCAGTCAACGCCGTGCCAGATAGCCGCCGACTGCTGCGCCGATCGCGATGCCGACGGCCACGCCCACCGCGAGATTGTCGAAGACCGCGATGCCCACCAGGGCGCCGACGCCTATGCCGACTGCCATTCCCAAAGCCATCAGTGATGATGTTCGGGCATTTCCTTCAGCGCGTCCTTCGTCCACGGCGTCACGGCGTGGACGTCGCCGTCCTCGTCGCGCATGAAGTCAAGCTCGCTCGCCGACACCGCGACCGGCTTGGCGCCGATGCCGAGAAAGCCGCCGACGTCGACGATCACCTGGCCCTCGGAACCGGTGCCGTGCATGTGGGAAACGGTGCCGACCTTGTGGTCGTCGGCGCCGTAGACGGTGGCTCCTTCGATGACGGAGGGGATCAGCTCGCTGCTGTTCAGGCGTACATGCTTGCTATGGTCCATGGTTCGGGTCTCCTCTGGTCTGTTTGGATAACCGCCAGGGGGAGCGGACAGTTCCGGCCAGCCGAAAAAGGGTGGTGGGGCGGACTTCTCCCGCTTCCCGCCGCTCCGTACTTCGTCATCCATCGCGGCTAGACGATGCCGCCATTCGCAAAAACCGTCTGGCCGCTGACCCACCATCCCCGTTCGCTGCAGAGCGCGGAGGTCACGTCGGCGATGTCTTCGGGCTCGGCGAGGCGGCCATGCGGCGTCCGCTGCACGAATCCGGCGATCTGCTCCGGCGTCTTGCCGTCGGTGAACAGGGTCGTGTTCACCAGGCCCGGCGCGATCGCGTTGACCGAGATGTTGCGGCCGGCGAGTTCCTTGGCGAGGATGTTGGCGAACAGCTCCTGCGCCGCCTTGCTCGCCGCGTAAGGGCCATAAGTCGGCGAACGCAGGATGGTGATGCTCGACGACGTGCTGATGATGCGTCCTCCGTCTCGCACGCGCCGTGCCGCCTCCCGGAACACATTGAAGCCGCCCTTGACGTTGACCTCGAACATGCGGTCGAAATCCGCGTCCGCCATCTCCCCGAACGCCCCGAGGCGCATGATGCCAGCATTGCTGACGACGACGTCGACGCCGCCGAAGGCGCGCTCGGTGGCGTCGAACAGCCTTGTTACGTCCGCCGGATCGCTGATGTCCGCCTGTACCCATATCGCTTCGCCGCCTGCAGCCTTGATCTCGTCGGCAACGCCTGCCGCGAGATCGCGGTTCACCACGCAGTTGACGGTTACCTTGTAGCCGTCGGCGGCGAGCCGGCGCGCCGTCGCCGCGCCGATGCCGCGTGACGAGCCCGTCACGATGGCGACCTTGCCTTGCGCGGTTCGGGTCACGCCCTGGCCGGCGGCGCCGGCGGCCGTCGCCATCAGGGCGGGAACGGTTGCCGCGGCGGCCAGCACATTGCGCCGGGAAACCGTCGATTGCGCATATGTCCACGGTCCGGTCGTTTCCGGGTTGGAAGTCATCGTTGTGGTCCTTTCCAGTTGAGGCGGCCGATTAGGCCCCGCGGTTCATCTGTCCAGACGAAGACTAAGTGTTGTCCATTGATGAGTTAAATGCATAATTGTCAGGAGGATCATGATCAGGAATCATCCATGGATTTCGACACGCGGCTTCTGAACGGCATCGGCGTGGTCTCGGCCGTTGTCGAAGGCGGCAGCTTCGTGCGCGCCGGTGAATCGCTCGGCCTCACCCAATCGGCGATCAGCCGCGCCATTGCGCGGCTGGAGGAGCGCGTCGGCATCCGCATCTTCCACCGCAATGCGCGCTCGGTGCGCCTGACCGACGAGGGCCGGCGTTTCTACGAGCTGGTGCTGCCGCACATGAAGGGGATCGAGCAAGCCGCGATACGAGCGGCCGGCGCGGCGGCCGAGGTGCGGGGCCGTTTGCGCGTGAATGTGGACGGCGCTTTCGGACATCATGTCCTGGCCCCCAGGATCGCCGCATTTCTCGATCGCTTTCCCGAGGTTTCGGTGGAGATCAGCGTGCAGGACGGCGTCGGTGATCTGGTCGCCGACGGCTTCGACCTCGGCATTCATTTCGGCCCGCCGGAAACGTCGTCGCTCGCCTGCACCCTGCTTGCGCGGACCCGCGTCCTCACCTGCGCTTCGCCTGGCTACCTCGCCCGCTTCGGCGAGCCGGCCTCTCCCAAGGACATCGAACGCCACCAATGCATATTGATACGCGATCCGTTGACATCCCGCGCCTACGACTGGGAGTTTACCAGGCGTCGGCGGAAGGTGCCGGTGAAGGCGCAGGGCCGCCTGATGGTCAGCGACACAGGGAGCCTGCTTGGAGCCTGCCTGGGCGGGCAGGGGATCGCGCAGCTCCTGGAAGTCTACAGCCGCCCCCTCATCGCCCAGGGCAAGCTCGTACAGTTACTGCCCGATTGGGCGGACGAGACGTTTCCGCTGCATGTCTACCACCACTCCCCGAGCATGATCTCGGCGAAGGTCCAGGCCTTCCTGGATTTTGTCACTGAGATCGTCTCGGCGAGCGAGATATAGGCTGTCGGCTGATCGTACTCCCCAATCGGTCCAATTGTTGAGCGCTCATCTCTGCGCTAGTCTCGGCCAGATTTGCGCGCTACCCTCGCGCAACGGGGGAGGGTGGTTTTGACGAGCACGCAATCCACTGCCGAGGGAAGTCGTCAGCCGGGCGGCCGCCGGATCTGGCTGGCTGCGGCCATCGTCATCTTCCTGCTGGCGGCGCTGCCTGTCGCCGTCATGCTCGACCTCAGGGATTTCACGCACCAGCTGTCGGAGCGCCAGGCGAACGACATCAGCAAGATCATCACCGACATCAGGACATTCTACGCCAACGACGTGGTCGGGCGCATCCTCCAGGCGGATCCGCATACGAAGATCACCGCGACCGACAATTACCGCGATGTCGCCGGCGCGATCCCCATTCCCGCGACATTCTCGCTGGAGATCGGGCGTCTCACCAGCTCGCGCGACAATACCGTGCGCTATGACTTCGTCTCCGACTATCCGTTCGCCGGGCGCCCTCCGCACAAGCTCGACGACTTCCAGCGAAACGCGCTGGCGACATTCCGCGCCGATCCGAACGTCCAGACGCTGGAGACGACGGAAGGCGGATGGAGCCCGACGGTGCGGCTGGCTTCGCCGATCCGCATGACCGCGCCATGTGTCGCGTGCCACAACAAACATCCCGACAGCCCCAAGAAGGACTGGAAGGTCGGCGATGTCAGGGGCATCCAGGCCGTGTCCGTCTCGCAGCCCCTGTCCCAGGGCTCTATCGGCTTCCACTATCTCTTTGCGTATTTCGCGGTGGCGATAGCAACCGGTGTCGCATTCATCATCATGCAATGGCGTCAGTCCAGGGAACTCGCGCTGGTCAACGGGGAATTGAAGGAAGCCAACAATTTCCTCGCGACGGTCTCGTTCAAGATCGCGAAATATCTCTCGCCCGAAATCTACAAGAGCGTGTTCAGCGGCGAGCGCGACGTGAAGGTGACCGCCGAGCGCAAGAAGCTCACTATCTTCTTCTCCGACATCGTCGACTTCACCGCGACCACCGAGCGCATGCAGCCCGAGGAGCTGACCGCCCACCTCAACGAATACCTGACCGAGATGTCGCATATCGCGATCGCCCACGGCGCCACGGTGGACAAGTTCATCGGCGATGCCATCCTGGCATTCTTCGGCGATCCTCAAACGCTGGGGCCGCGCGAAGACGCGCGTGCATGCCTGCGCATGGCGTTGGCGATGCAGAAGCGGCTGGAATACCTGCAGGTCAAGTGGCGCGAGCAGGGCATCGAACATCCGTTCCGCGTCCGGATGGGCATAAACACCGGCTACTGCAATGTCGGCAATTTCGGCAGCGAAGACCGCATGGACTACACGATCATCGGCGCCGAGGCCAATCTCGCAGCCCGGCTGCAGAGCATCGCGCCGGCCGGCGGCATCATGCTGAGCTACGAGACCTACGCCCATGTCAGGGACATGGTCGACGCCGAGGCAGGCGAGCAGATCAGCATGAAGGGGATCAGCAGGCCGATCGTGCCCTATCTGGTGCGCGGTGTCAGGAAACAGCTCGCAGAGGATACGGTGATCACGGAAACGGACGACGGCCTGTCGCTGACGCTGGACACGGCCGACCTTGATCCCGCCAAGGCTGCGCGTGTGCGCGACAAGCTTCAGTCGGCGCTGGCGCGGCTCGAGGCGAAGCTCGCCGTGGCCGCCCCGAAGGAGTCTGGCGCTTAGCGCAATTCAAGGGAAAGTGGGCCGGTATTCCCTTGGGAATTGCAGAACTGCTCCACCGGCGAGGCCGGATTGGCAACTGGACGCGCCTGTGTTGATATTCCCGCAACGCGTTCCACCTTCTCCAGATGATTGAAATGCAAGGTTCAGGGAAAGCAGTTCCGATGAAGACTTTTCTGGTTGCGACTATGCTTGCGGCGACCACCACGGTGGTGGCCGCGCAGGAAACCGTGACGGTCGGTTTCGTCGATACGGCGGGCAAGGACAACGGCACCGCCGAACTGACGGCCACGCCGGGAGGCGTGCTCATCGAGCTCGAGATCACCGGCCTGCCCGCGAACCAATGGGTCGCCTTCCACGTCCACGAGACCGGCTCCTGCGACCATGCCTCGGGCCACGAATCCGCCGGCGGCCACTTCAATCCGACGGACAAGAAGCACGGTTACCTCAGCGAAGGCGGACCGCACGCAGGCGACATGCCGAACCAATACGTGACCGCCGACGGAATCCTGCGCGCCCAGGTCTTCAACGGCGGTGTCGAGCTCAACCGCGGCAAGACAGGCATCCTCGGCCGCGCGCTGATGATCCACGCCAAGGCCGACGACTACGAAAGCCAGCCTTCTGGGAACGCAGGACAGCGGCTGGCTTGTGGTGTGATTGAGTAGCGCACCGACCGCTTCTCGCCTTCAGCTCTGGCCGGGATTGTAACACGCCTTTGCAGCCTGCAACGCTGCGGTACGCTTCGCTTTCTGCAGCTTCCCGATCTCCCGAACCGATGCATAGAAGCTCGGGTAGTCGCCCGAACACAGGTCGAACAGGCGGACAAACGCCGCCACCTGATCGCTGTAGACGGAAATCTCGGCAAGCTTCGCATTGTTTATCGGAGCATCGAACCAGGCATCGTAAAACCGGTAGCCGCGCCAGCTTTTGTCGCGCATCTCCAGGTAGCGCGTCCGCAGCCTTTCGATCGTTGCCGCCTTCGCAGCCCGCTTCTGCTCAAGGGTGCCTGAGCGGTCATAGACATGCCGCAGCTCTTCCCGGGTCTGCGCGACCAGCGCCTGGAAATCGGCGTGGCGTTTTCTGCTCGCTTCGTAGCGTCGCAGCCCGGCGGTATCGCCCGCCGCGCTCAGCCATTTTCGCACGCCGGTCGTTTCCACTGCGACGGCGAAGGCTTCATTGAATTCGGAATCGCCGGCGACATAGACGCGCTGGTGGGCCAACTCATGGAAAATCAGCGCCGCCAGATACGTTTCATCCTGGGCGAGCATCGTGCTCAACAGCGGGTCGCTCGCCCAGCCAAGCGTGGAATATGCAATGACGCCTGACACATGGACGTCAAGTCCCTGCCTTTGAAGTTCGGCGGCAGCTTCAATTGCAGACTGTTTCGAGAAATATCCCCGGTACGGAACGCAGCCGTAGACGGGAAAGCACCACGCTCGTGGCGTCACCGAGAATTCCGGCGCGGCGAAAACGGCCCATGTCACCGCTTCCCTGCCGATGTCGACATAGCTGCGGTAGCTGTTGTTGTCGGGCAGCGCCAGCTCATCTGTCGCAAACTGTCTTATGTCCCTTGCCGACGCCATTCGAGCGCGCAAGGCATCAGGGGTCGAAGGGTCATCGATCAGTTTTCCCACGTCCTGGCGCGCCGCCATGATCTCGGCATGGCCCGTCAGGGACTGAGCGTAGTAGGAAACGCTGGCGCAGCCGGACAGGCATAAGACCAGCAGCGCAGCAACCCCTCGAAAGACAGCGCTCGTCACGGCTTGCCCTTGCTGCCATCCCCCCGGATTCGGCAATGTCGCGACAAACGCCGGTTCAGGCCGTTGCGCTGGTTCCCAGTCGGTGTAGGCCAGAGCTTCGTCCTGGGCAAGATTGGCGCAGGCTCAGCGAGCTTGCGGCTACGATCACCAAGCCGACGCCCTGGTTTGCGGCTATTGAAGACTCCCGGCTACGAAAGCCAGCCCTCCGGAACTTGGTTGTGCGGAATGATCCTGCCGT